>DAOSWV010000034.1:17271-25709 GCA_035380125.1 Oscillospiraceae bacterium | reverse complement strand
CTGTGCTGCTCCCCGCCCCGTTCATGAACAGCATATCCATCATGTAATTCAGTTCCTTTTCCGAATCACTGATCTGATACTGTTGTGTCGAATTGTTGTTTGTATTGCTGCCCGAAGTTGCGTTGCCGCTGTTTGTGTTATTGCCCGAACCTGCGGTATCGGCATTCGGCGCCGCGCCCATATTGGGAATCGTCACATCGGTTGGATTCACTTTCACGCTGTTGCTTTCTGTGGTTTCACCCGCAGTATAACCCAAATTTTCCAGATTGTCAACCTCACTTTGGTAACCGCTTTTCTTTTCCGCTGCAGAAACATCTTGGTCCTCATCCGTCATACTTCCGTTTGAGTCCTGCTGTCCGGCGTTGTACATTGCCTCAATCTGCTCCGAATAGTTCCCGGCGGCGGCATTGGCCCTTGTTTCGCGGGATAAATCCGTTCCGTTCAGACCAGCATTGTAAGCGTCAATCAGGTCGGCGTTTCCGATACCCTCGACAAGCTGCGGGCTTTTCACCGTAATATCTTCTATTGTTTTCGCCCCGTTTGTTCCCGTTTTCGGGTCGACTTTGGGCTTGTTTCCGCTTGTTACATTAGTGGTTGTCTTGGTTGCTGTATTCGCAGGCGGAATGGCGCTTCTGTTCACGACGTCATCTTCCGGCTCATAGATTGGCTGTGTCGCCGTAGGGGTTTCCGGCGCCTGTTCGTCCGGTACATCAACTTCCGGCGGATGATAGGTTTCGATTAGATTTACCGGTTGATAAACGTCATCCATACCCGAGATCTCCGGTGTGATATTTCCTGCCCTCAATTTTTCTTGTAACTTCTTAAGGTGCTTTCTCAATGACTCCATGCTCATTTTAATACCCCCACATCCCCTTATCTGTTTTAAACGCGCCGCCGATTGACATAGCAAACGCTTTTCTGAATACAGCTTAGCATATTTTACTGCTCTTTTGCGACCCCATCCGGCATTCTAATATTAGACCGGAAATTCCGCTTTACGTCAATGTTTTTTGCGATTTCTCCAACAAATCAAACCGGCACAATTCCTCGAATCCGTTATCTTTCACACGGCCATCTGCCATTCGTCTCTGTCCTGTTTCATATCTCTTTTAATTGATGAATTTCATATACTGGTAACAAGACCGATTGTTTTAGCGAAAAACAAAAAGGAGCTGGTCAAGTCCCAACACCAATGTTTTGGTCACAAATATAAGATCGTTTTTCGTTAATTTATCATTTACGTAACCGCATTTTGGCTTAACCATGCGGTTTTTCCGTGTTTTTCCACAATTATTTTTATAATTTTAAATTTTTTTTGTAAAATTTGTTGACAACCAGAAATATCGGTGTTATACTATAGACGTAGTTCAGGAAACTACGGGAATTATATCCGGAAAGGGGTGAGTCCGATGAAGTAAAACGGTCCGCGCGAGTCGACACGCGGACGGTAAACTGTGACTCGACAGCAAATTGTATCTCCGAGGAAAGGAATGATCTGTATGAAGATTTGCTTGAGAATGAAAACAGTTGCCGTGGAGGATACTCCCCCGGACAATTAACCAAAGTTCAACGCAAGGGAGTGGTTACGTTTTGAATGTAGTTATGGTGATCGGAATTTAGCACCGACTGACATCAAAGGGCTTGAAATGCTGTGAATTATCGACGACATGTCAGCTAACGGTTGCTGAAGTTCCACCCCAGCTTAATTGAATATCTGAAAATATAAGGGCGCCCCACTGGGGCGCTCTTTATTATTGATTTAAGGTACCGCACGGCGGGAATATTTATTTAACCACCCCGTCATAAACATTCTGCGGATGTTTATGCCACCCCTCCACAGAGGGGAATTCATGTTTTCTGCGGTGTTCTGCGCCCAAACCGAACAGCAGATGATATCCGTCATTTCACTTCAGTGCCGCGGCAATCCAGACCGCTTGAGTTTCCGGATTGCTTCGTCCTGCGCGGGGATTTTGCCCTACGTTTCTCCTCGTAAAGACGATATCCCATCATTACGAAGGACCCGAAATCCTCTACACTGCAATCCAAAAACAAGTAAATTTATGAGTCACTCAGCGTTTTCTGTTGCGGGTAAAAAACCAAGCACCCGTCGCAATTAAAAGCACCGCAATGATCACCCACGGCTGCGGGGAGACATTGCCGGCGGTCTGCGGTTCGGAGACAACGCTGTCAGCCGCAGTCAGAAGAATATGAATCAAACTGTAAAACACCCGAATCACCTCACTGTATATATTCTACCATTTTATATCATTTAAAACAACCGGATATTGACAGTTAACCGCCGGAAATGTTATGCTTATTATGATGTAAATTGTGCGAGGTGTTCCATGAAAAAATTCTTTGCTTACTTTAAAACACCCAAAGTTGTCACCGGGCTGATCGTCACTTTCTGCGGCATTTTATTCTATCTGCTGCTCAGCAACATCACGGGCGTCGGAAACTTTTTCGGCGGCGTTTTGAATGTGCTGTCCCCGTTTATCTGGGCGGCAATTTTCGCGTATATCCTGAACCCGGCCGTCAAATTTTTTGAGGATAAAGCGTTCCGAAAAATGAAACGGCGCAAGGCTGCGCATATACTGAGCGTGATCATCTCCTATATCGCTGCAATCGCCGTTTTGGTTTTGTTGGTTGTGCTTCTGATTCCGCAGCTGGCTGATTCAATTATGCTGCTGATCAATAATCTCGAGGGTTATTTTAACGGATTGCGGAACACCCTTGTTTCACTGGAAGCGAAATATGCGTTCCTCGATTTTAACGTCGATGAATTCATGGGCAGCTTCAGCGAATGGATCAAGACCGCCGTCACCTGGATCAGTGACAACATCGGTCAAATTGCGGATGCTTCGGTTAAAGTCGGCAGCAGCGTATTTAACTTTTTCTTGTCGCTGATTCTTTCGATTTATATTTTATTGGACAAACAGCATGTCCGCCGTATCGTCAAACGGGTCTCGGCGGCAATCGTCAAACGCGAATCCTGGCCGCGCTTTCGGGCCAACGCCCGCAGAGCTGACCGCATTTTTACGAATTTTTTAGCCGGTAATATCATCGACGCGGTGATTGTGGGCGTTGCGACTTTCTTGTTTATGGTTATTTTAGGGCTGCCCTACCCCGTGCTGCTGTCGGCCATCATCATGGTGACCAATTTCATCCCGACATTCGGCCCGATCATCGGCGCGGTGCCCTGCTTATTGATTATCGTACTGGTCAACCCGCTCGACGCACTTTGGTTTTTGATCTGGATCATCGTGATTCAAACCATCGACGGGAATCTGCTGAAACCGTTGTTGTTCGGCGATTATACCGGTCTGCGCCCGATTTGGGTGTTAATCTCTATTGTGCTGTGCGGACGGCTGTTCGGGATTGCCGGTATGATTCTCGGCATTCCGTTGTTTGCGGTGCTTTCCGAGCCGATCGAAAATGCCATCAACCGCAGACTCGGCGCAAGAGGGTTAGATGAAAACGGGGATGTTGCCCCCGAGGAAACGGCGAAAAAAGAACCTGCACCCATTAAAAACGATTCTTCCGAGAAACCGAAAAGTTAACTCGGCGATAAACCTAATTACAAGTAAACTTCAAGCAAAACAAAATGCCAAAGCCGCTGTATTTTTACGGCGGCTTATATTTATTTTGCAATACACTTATTGCAATCATCGCAATATGCTGGTATAGTAATGAAGGAGAAATTCTGTTTTTCAAAGCAGTGTTTTTTCGCAATATAAAGCGCTTTACAGGCAGAAAAAGGAATCAATGATGGAAGTAAATATCTACAACGAAAAAAGGTTTAACGACTTTCGGGAAATCATCAATTACAGCGCCGATAAATTCGGAAGGAAACCGGCATTTATTATAAAAGATTCAAACGGGCACTATCTGAATATCACTTACATAGAATTAAAAAATCGCTTTTATACGATGAGTCAACGGCTCATCGAATTAAAGCTACAGGGAAAACGCATTGCCGTGATCGGAAAAAACAGTTTCGAGTGGGTGCTTTCGTATCTTTGCGCAGCTGTGATCGGCGTTGCCGTGCCGATTGATAAAGAACTCCATCCCGAAGATGTCCGCGACTTTATGCAATCCGCCGAATGCAGCGCCGTTTTCGGAGAAAACGATTATCTGGAGAATCTGAAACCGCTTCTTGCGGATGGAATTCAATGCTTTGATTTTTCCGACGTGATGTCGATATCCGAACCGGTCAAGCCGATTCAAACAGATGAAGTTGATGCGATCGGTATTTCAAAGGATGAAATGCAGGTTTTGATCTTCACTTCCGGTACAACCGGAAGCGCCAAAGGCGTGTGCCTGTCGCAGTATAACATCTGTTCGGATATTCATTCGACGGTCAGCGCGGTAAAAATTACGCCCGCTGATACTACGCTGTCCATACTCCCGCTGCACCACACCTACGAATGCACACTCGACTGCCTGCTGCTGCTTTCACGAGGCGCCTGCATTACCTATTGCGACGGACTTAAAAAAATCCCGAAAAACTTTACGGAATATCACCCCACGGTTTTGGTGGTTGTCCCCGCCCTGCTGAAAGCGCTGAACAAGCAAATCCGGAAATCCGTCGCGGCCGGAAGCCCGGAAAAATACAAACCGCTTTTCGAGACGCAGACCCTCTCGCAGGCACTTTCGAATGTCCCGTCGGTGATCCGTCAGATCATTCGCCTGAAAGTCCGCAAATCACTCGGCGGAAAAATGCGCCTGTTTATCGTGGGTGCGGCGGACCTCGATACCTCGCTGGTCGATGACTTTGCGGCACTCGGCATCCGTACCCTGCAGGGTTACGGCTTGACCGAATGCGCTCCGCTTCTCGCGGGCAACAGCGATTTCTTTTTAAATCCGACTTCCACCGGTCGGGCAATGCCCGGCATTACCTTAAAAATCGACGATCCGAACGAAGACGGTATCGGTGAAATTCTCGCAAAAGGCGACAATATCATGCTCGGTTATTACCGCGACGAAGAGGCGACCCGTGCCGTGTTCCGGGACGGGTGGTTCTGCACCGGTGACTTGGGATGCATGGACGATGACGGCTCTCTGTATATCAAAGGGCGCAGGAAAAACGTCATTGTGACTTCCAACGGCAAAAACATCTATCCGGAAGAACTTGAAATCCGCCTGTCGCAACTGCCGGAAATCAGCGACGTCATCGTTTTGGCGGACACACAAAACGGCGATATCTGCGTCAAGGCAAAAATATTCCCGAACCTTGACTTCATCAAAGAAACCCTCGGGCGGCTGCCGAAAGCGGAAGAGATCCATGCGGCCATCCAAAAGGTCATCCGTGACGTCAACGAAAAAATCCCCTCTTATAAACACATCAAAGTCGTGGAAATATTGACTGCGGCGCTTGAAAAGACAACGACGCAGAAAATCAAACGGTTCGGGGCAAATCTTGCTTCGGTGATTACAAATAAAACCGCATCCGCCGAAAACGCCTCAGCCAAATAACCGGAACACGGATTCGGTCAGAAACACCGCGAGGCAGGCGAATATTGCCACCGTCAGCAGCTTTTTCTCGAACAGCGACAGCACGACCGCCACGGCAAGGCCGACGGCCGCCGACAGCACCATGTCGCTGCAATAAAATATATCCGGGATCACCATCGCCGAAAGCACGGCGAACGGCATATAATACATGAACGAGATCACAAATTGATTTTCGAGTTTGCGCCGGATCAACGTCAGCGGCAGCATACGGATCAGGTAGGTCACACCCGCCATCACCGCGACATAAAGCAGGATTTTGCCGATGCTCATTGCCTGTCACCGCCTTTGACCGGGAAGCAAATTGCCCCGAATACCGACGCGGCCACCGCGCAGATGATGATCACAAAACCCGAGGACAAATTCTCAAGATACGGCGTAAATCTGAATAAGCAACTCAGCCCGACCGACATCGCAATCACAGCGAACGCCGGCCGGTGTTTTTTTGCGGGCGGAAGAATGATGGCGATGAACATTGCATAGAGTGCAATCGAAAGCGCCGAACGCAGCATTTCGGGCATGATCCCGCCGGCCAATGCGCCGAGTAACGTCCCCAGTGTCCAGCCGATCAAAGGCGCGGTTCCCAATCCGTATAAATAGACATTGCCGAGTTCGCCCTGTTTTTCGCTGGCGACGCCGTAGATTTCATCGGTGACAAAGAACGAGACGATCAGCCGCCGCAGCGCTGTCATGCTCTTGTCGAGTTTTTGCGAAAGTGAAGCCGACATCAGCGAATAGCGCAGGTTGATGACGATTTGGGATAAGACCAATTCGATCACCGGCGCACCGCCTGCAATCAACCCGATTCCGGCAAACTGCCCCGCCGAAGTGACCGTCGTCATGGAGATCACCACCGCGATCCACCAAGGGATGCCCATATTGACGGCCATGATGCCGAAAGAAAAAGAGACCGAGATATATCCCAGCCCGATCGGCAATCCGTCCTTGAACCCCTTTATATAATCTTGACCGCGCAATCTGGTCATTTCGCCTTTTACCCTGCCTTTATGCCGTAAATACAGCGAAAAACATTATACAATAAACTCGGTTTTTTCGCAATATGAAGTTGTATTCCGGCGGAAAATATGATAAAATTTCTTCATCACCATATAAAGGATGACAGACAAATGAAAACACCGCTTTCCGAGGCCACCGTTTTCAAGCGCAACAAATGGGCGTACAGCATTCCCGGAATCGGCCGTGACATGGCCTATACGCTCTTCGCAACCTATGTTTTGACCTATGTCCTGTTCACCCGCTCCGTGACGACGGAGCAATTCGCGACTCTCGGCATCATTCTGGCGATCTTTCGTGTCTGGGATGCGCTGAACGACCCCGTAATGGGCGGCATTGTCGAAAACACCCGGGGCAGATTCGGAAAGTTTAAACCTTGGATCATGATCGGAGCCGTCACCAACGGCGTGGTGCTGGTGGCGATGTTCACCAACCGCGTCGAGGGTTGGGCTTTTGTCTGGCTGTTTGCGGTTCTGTATTTATTATGGGATATCACCTGGACGATGAACGACATCGCCTACTGGTCGATGCTGCCGTCTCTGACCAGCGACCCCAAACGCCGCGACAGCGTAACTTCGCTGGCCAATCTCTTCGGAGGTATCGGCGCCATCGCGGCCACCGGGTTGATCCCGATCTTCACCAACGGCACAAATGCCATCGGCGGCAACTCCATTTCGGGTTATATCGCCGTGGTTATTTTTATCGCATCGGCGCTGGTCATCAGCCAGATCATCGTCTGCGCCTGTGTCAAGCAGGACAACACCTCCCGTTCCGAAAAAGAAGCGAACGTCGGGCTGAAAAAGATGTTTCATGTGATCTTTCACAACGATCAGCTGCTGTGGGTCACGTTGATTATGCTGCTTTATAACCTCGGCAGCACATTGATCACCGCATTCGGCGTCAACTATATGTATCTCTCGTTCGGCTATGACGGATTTTTAGTGACCTTGTTCGTGGCTTTCTGGGCGATCGCGTCGATTGCGATCAACGCGCTCTATCCGACGTTTGCCGCTAAACGGAACCGCAAAACGTTATCCAAACTCGCTGTCATCATGACGACGGTGGGTTATGCGATGTTTTTCCTCGGCGGCACCCTGATTCCCAACACCGATGCGCTGCGGGTTTTGAATATCGGGCTGCTGTGCCTTGAGGCGTTCATCATCGGATTCGGGCAGTCGTTGTTTTACATGGTCACCACGATCTGCTTGACCAATACCATCGAATACAATCAGTACAAAACCGGCGAACGCGACGAGGCCATCATTTTCTCGCTGCGTCCGTTTATGGCCAAGATGGGCAGCGCGCTCCAGCAGGTCGTGATTACGGTCGTCTACATCGCCATCGGCATGACGACGCTCACAAACGGCATCTCCGAAGTCGAGAAAAACGCCAATTTACAATTGATCGACGAGACGGCGAAAACCGATCAAATCGCCGCGCTGCTGAATGCCGCACCCGGCTCGATGGTCTTGTGGCTGAGAATCTGTATGACGCTCCTGCCGATTATACTGATCGGCTGCGCCTATCTGGTGATGCGTAAACGGGTGAAAATCGACGAAAACGAATATAAAAGAATGCTTACGGAAATCGAGGAACGCGAAAAAATCTAAATCAGGAGGTCATGATGAAACATCAAGGGAACAAAATTGCACGAATTTTTACTGTGGTACTGTTGATTCTGCTGCTGTCCGTTCTGCCGGTGCAAATCGGCGCTGAAACGGAAGGCGCTTGGGTAATGGTCGATATACTCGAAGTGAACACGCAGGATGAAATTGACGCGTACAATAACGATCCGGAAATCAATTTTGATCATGAGACAAGCGGTTCAAACGGAACCTTTATACGAAAAACCACATATACGGGAAAAGATGATTATTATTATGATCCACCCAAGCTCAATGGCGAAAGCGTGA
>DAOSWV010000034.1:0-17171 GCA_035380125.1 Oscillospiraceae bacterium | reverse complement strand
TCAATCTCGGCGGAAATGCTTATGCATACTACGGAACTCCGCCCACGGATACCGAATCATGGCACAAAATCGGGAGAATTATAAATGCTGACGGCGCCTACTCATTCAGTATTGATCCCATCTATAATCCGGGACCTCTCAATGAAACGCTGAGCGCTCAATTCAGTGCCGGAAGCGAAAGCGGTGAACGCATTGCCGTTTTGGTTGGCCTGAGCAACGGAGCTTCGTATTGCGTTTATGAGACCTATTACATTTATGAATGGCAATCGTCAGCGGAAGCGATTGCAACCGCATCTTCCGCCACACCCTCTGCTACAACCTCCATTGCCTCTTCCGCTGCATCACAGGAAACCTCCTCTGAGGACTGGGTGGACTGGTTGATGCCGGATTCGAAAGAAGAATCAGTACCCTATCCGTATAACTATTCACCAAAAGATGAGAACGGGAATTATATCGATTCCGGATTCAGAATCGGTGAAGTCGACGGTGAGGTACTGGTGCGCCCCGGTGATAGTCGGTTGGGCTGGGAATGGGTCGAACCCGGAACTATTCTTTATGAAGGCGACCACATCATGGCAAAAGGCGACGCCAGAGTGACGGTTGTCAGCCCTGATTTGGGATCCATTGTGGTGAAATCCAATTCGGAACTCATCATCGATTATGATTCCACCAAAAAAGAAAGCAAATGGGCGCTTGTAAACGGCAAGGTCTGGGCAAATGTGAAAAGCATGCTCAAAGATGGCAGCATGAATATTGAAATGTCTCAGGCGGTCGCCGGTATCAAAGGCACGATCTTTGTCTGCGAGGAGATTGACGGCGTATCCACGCTCAAGGTCATCGAGGGTAAAGTCACGTTCACCGACACATCCGGCGAAGTCGTCACCGTGAAAACCGGCCAAACGGTATCGGCAGACGAGACCGGATTGACGGAAGTGACGGCATTTGACGTGGAAGCCGAATATGCGGCTTGGGATGGATATCTCACCGCAGAAGCCGCCGCATCGCACAAAAACGGAACATTGACCGTGATTTTAATTATTACAGCCGTGCTCATTCTCGGTGGCGCCGCTGCGTTCTTGATTCTTAAAAAGCGCCAGCCGAAAACGGCTGTTGCCGGAACCTTTCCTCCGATGCAGCCTGCTCCTGTGACTTTCTGCGGAACCTGCGGAAAACCGGTCAAGCCGGGTGAGACGTTCTGTTCCAATTGCGGGCAAAACATAAAATAAACAATCTCGTGAAAGGACTTTTAAACCACTATGGTGAAACCGAAAATTCTCGCAATCGCAGGATCGCTGCGTAAAGACTCTTATAATAAACAGCTGGCGCTGGCGGCCAAAGAAGCCGTCGGCGTTCGGGCTGAATTTGAACTGCTCGATTTTGCCGACGTGCCGTTATTCAACGAGGACATCGAGTTCCCTGCCCCGCTGAGTGTAAAGCGGGTTCGCGAACAGGTCAAAGCGGCCGATGCCATCTGGTTTTTTTCGCCCGAATACAACCACTTTTTTTCGGGTGTGCTCAAAAACCTGATCGACTGGCTGTCGCGGGATACCGAGGAAGATAGCGATTTGCTCTCGGGAAAACCGACGGCCATCAGCGGTGCATCACTCGGCATGGGCGGCACCGTCACCGCGCAGGATCACCTCGTCACATTGATCAGCTTTCTCGACATGGACGTGATGAATTACCCTCGTCTGACGATTCCGCGGGTCTCAAAACAAGCGGATGGTAACGGCATCTTGAAGCTGACCGACAGCGCACCGTTTTTGCAAGAGCAGGCCGACATGTTTCTGGCGTTCATCGAACGCCGTTTGAAATGAACAACACGAAATTCTGGGCGGCGCTTGATAAGCTGGTCGAGGAGTCGGAGATTGTGATTGACCGCCCCAAGGGCACGGCACACCCGCGTTATCCCGATTTCATCTACCCGGTCGATTACGGCTATCTGAAAAACACCTCGTCGATGGACGGCGGCGGGATTGACGTTTGGGCCGGCACCGATCCCCAACGCAAAATCGACGCTGTCATGTGCATTGTCGACCTGATGAAACGTGACAGTGAGATCAAGATTTTAATCGGCTGCACCGAGGAAGAAAAAGCGCTTGTCTACCGGACACACAACGAGACCGAGTTTATGAAGGGCGTTATGATTCGGAGATAAATAAGACAAGCGGCAAAGGTGGCAATAAGGAGAACACAATGAAAATCAAAAATGCCGTTCTGTTAATAGTCCTCGCCGTACTCACTTTTCTCTTGGTATCCTGCGAAAGCGACGCAAAAGAATTAAAAAGAATACCGGCTGGGTTCATTAAACTGACATCCTCAGGAAACTATCCCAGAAACAGTTTAAGCTTTATGATTAAGGGAAAGAGAATTTTAATTAATGATGTCGATGGAACTTGTATCTATCAAACTAAACTTAGTAACAGCGACTTTATTGTTCAATGCGATGATGTTTATTATGTCAGTGAAGGAAAGTACTTAGAACTTTTTGATTCTGTAACGGTTTCTAAAATTGTTGATAAAATTCCTTCGGGGTTCGTTAAATTAAGCTCTGTTGATACTGATCAAGGTCTTCGTTATGGGTTTGGAAAAACGGATATTTCGTTTTTTACAAGCGGAGGGACTTGCATTTATAAAACTGAGTTAAGTAACAGCGATTTCATTGTTATTTACAAATATGAATACTATATTGATAATAATAAGTATTCGGATATGGTTAAAATGACAAGCGGTCCGGAAATCGAAACAAAGCACACCTTTGTTCAAATCGTTCAAACAAAACCGGACGGTTTCATTCAGTTGGTAGAAGCGGCAAATAATCAAGTAAACGGCTTGAATTTTATGTTTTTTGAAAACTATATTCTCTTTTTTGATTGTGAAAGAGTATGTATATTTGTAACAGAAAACGATGATCCTGAATTTATTGTAGAATTCAAAGATGAATTTTTTGTGAATGAAAAGAAGTTTTCAGAGCTGGTTGATGCGGCAAATAAAACAGTCGAACAACGTGACAAAATATACAGTATTGATGAGGAAATTGAATTACGCGGATGCAACTATTTAAACGGATACAATTTTAAAATTGACGAAGTGAAAGCCGCTGAAGCGGGTTGTACATATACAATCAAATTTGTAATTCGCCCGGGCGTGACCAAAGAACAAATGAAGGAAATTTTTGACCATGTTGAAACCAATCAAGGGACTATTATCAATGAGTTTAATTTTATCGGCGAAAGTGAGGTTCAGATAAATGTACCAGCCGGAGAAAAAATCAATATAATTTACGTGAAAAGCCCCGATTATTCCGAAGCTATAAGGAAAATAAGCGTTGAATAAAGGCGATTGAAGGGTAAAGTTTGCATAAGGAGGGCACAATGAAAATCAAAAACACTATCTTGATAATCATCCTTGTGGTATTAACCTCTTTCACAGTATCTTGCGGAAACGGTGTAAAAGTGGTTAAAGAAATTCCGGCGGGGTTTATTGAATTGAGTTCAGAAAAAAATGAATCGAATAACAGTTTGAGTTATAAGTTTGAGGATGATAAAGTATCATTTTATGATGATGACGGGATTTGTGTATATGATATAGAGCAAAGTAACAGCGATTTTATCGTTCGAGTCGGTGATGCTTATTATGTCAATGAAGAAAGGTATACGAGAATCCTTAATACTCCGACTGCTTCAAAAATAGTTGATGAAATTCCGCCGGGGTTCGTTTCATTAAAAACATTGGACGTTCAAACCACGATGTTTTTCGGGTATGGGAAAAAGCAGATTTCGTTTTATAAAAACGGAGTTTGCTTCTATCAAACAGAGTTAAGCAACAGCGATTTCATTGTTATTTATAATTACGAATACTATATTAATTATGAAAAATATTCAAATTTGGTTAAAAAGGCAAGCGCTTCAATAGTTGCAGAACCTGAAATAATCGGAAAACCAGTCCCCGTTCATATCGTTCAAACAAAACCGGAAGGATTTATTTTGTTGGATGAAGCGATAAAAAATCAAGATAATGGTATGAGTTTTATGTTTTTTGAAAACGGGTTTACGCTTTTTGATGCTGATTGGGTTGGTATATTCGGAACAGGAACCGATGATCAAGAATTCATTGTTGAATTTGAAGACGAAATCTATGTCAATGAAAAGAAGTTTTTAGAAATTGCGAAATTGGCAGATCCTGCTGTCGAAAAGCAAAACAAGTTATACCATATCGGAGAAGAAGTAGAAATACCAGGTAGACTATGTATCATAAAAATTGAAGAAGTGAATGCAACTGTATCCGATAAAACGACATATACCATAAAATATTCAATTCGGACCGATATTGATAAGAGATTTATTAACGAACTTTTCGACCACGTTGAAACCGACAAGGGGACAATCATTAAGGAATTTGATTTTACCGGAGAAGGAACTTTTGCAGTTACAGTTCCGGCCGGTGAGAAAATTTACATCATTGTTGTGAAAGGTCTTTTGAATTCCGCTATTCGAAAGATCGGCGTTAATAATTAATTTAGAAATACAAAATCAAGGAGTTTCTATGAAATATTTCGTAGTGGATGCGTTTACCGATCAGTTATTTAAGGGCAATCCTGCAGAGGGCTTTTTAATCTGAATCGATATAAGCCGTCTGGTTTCAGGCGGCTTTTTTTATAAAAATTCCCTCCCGGTGAAAAATTGCGGGGTTCTGAGTTGTATTATGGGTGAAAGGAGATGAGGATACGGCATGCATTCAAACGAGCTCATTGAATGCGTCAGGCAGGCGGTGATCAAATACTCCGACAATCTGCGGCGGCTGGCGTTTACTTATGTCAAATCGGTGCATAGTGCCGAGGACATCGTGCAGGACGTCTTTTTGACTTACTTACAAAAAGCGCCCGATTTCGATAGCGCTGAGCACGAAAAGGCCTGGCTGCTTCGGGTGACGATCAACAAAAGCCGGAATGTTATAAAAACCGGTTGGTATCGCAGCCGGTTAAAATTGACAGAAGAACGTGGTTATTTACTCCCGGAACAGAGTGAAGTGCTTGAGGCCGTATTGTCGCTTGCGGAAAAATATCGTCTCCCCATCCACCTGTATTACTACGAGGGCTATTCGATTGAAGAGATCGCAAAGCTGCTCGATACCAACCCTGCGACGGTCGGCACACGGCTGGCACGCGCAAGGGGTTTATTGAGACAATCACTGGGAGGGTTTGAAGATGAAGCGTAACACTTACCGCGATGCAATGGACACGGTGAAATTAAACGACGATTTTAATGATAAAACTATTGCAATGCTGGAAAATGAGACAAAACCCGCGCGCAAACTCCGGCTCAGACCCGCACTTGCGTTGGCCTGTTTCGCTTTGGCATCAATTCTGGTCATCACCGCAGCGGCGGCGGGCGGGGTACAGCTGTTTTCACTCTTGTACAGATCAGATGTTTCGGCATTTGAATCGTATTTCACAGAAGCGACAACGCCGATCAATACGGAAAACGTCAGCTTTACGCTTGAAAGTGTTGTATATGATGGGTATACTGGGCAAGCTTTTGTCTCTATGAAGGCATTGTCCGAAATCGGCACGGAATTGATCAATCAGTTTAATACCGATCTCGAAGCGTATAGTAAAGAAGAACAGAAAGGCTCGATTTTCTGGCCTGAAAAGCCCGATTACAAGAGAGCGATCTGCAATCATCATATGATCATAGCCGGAGTTGATAACCAACAATACGGCGGGGTATATTTTGCAATAAGCTTAATTTCCGAGCCGATTGAAGATGATAAATGTTATTATTTAATCGAATGGGACACGGGAAACTTTGAATTACCGGAAATTCAAATTGGCTGGACCGATAACAATGAAACGGTATTGACAGATTTTGACCTTTCGGCCACCACAAGCAACATTGTAATCGATTGCTCCACGGACGATTCACCGTATCCGGAATTGACCGATGCGACAGAGATTATCGTTTCACCGCTTGCTGTCTATATTTCGACCAGAACATCTGAGCAATATGTGAATGTTTGTCAATTGATCGGCGCTTTGTGCGATGACGAACAATATTATAATGATTCGGCCAGCGTGTTCGTCGATGAGAATGAATATTTGGATGATTTGATCTTGGTCAAATATACCAATGGGGAAATATATGATTTATTCGGAAGCGACGAGGGTGAATATAAGACACTACCGCTGACCGATGCCCTACCATTGGTACAGAACGGGCGGAACATGTTTTCATACAGCGAAGACGATGAAAATGGGGTGCGGACTTATTGCCGTATTGACAGAGCCGGATTCAATGAATTAACGGATCTAAGCGAAGTGGAGTCCATCATTTTCATGGGGGTCGAATACAAATTGCATTGAATATAAGATCATACAATGAAGAGGGCTTATCGTCTGTAAATTACAGACGATAAGCCCTCTTTATTACAGTTCCATTTCCGCAAGGTGCGGGCAATGGTCGGTTGCGACGATCTGCGGAATGTCCGCACTGAGGATTTTTTTCACGCCTTTTGCAAAAACATAATCGATTTTAATGCGCGGCGCGTCGGATGGCCAGCTTTTGAGTGTTTGATCTTTGAGCAGCGTCGCTGTGTCGGTATAAGCTGCGAAAATCGGCTCCAAAATAGGATCATTGGGTTCAAGATTGAAATCGCCCATCAAAACCGTCGGCTCACTTCCGGTGTTGGCAAGCACAGTTGCAACGGCATTTTTGGCTTCGGCTCGGGCGAGTCCCATATGGGTGCTGAGTACCGTAAAGCCGCCGAATTCGGCTTTCAGCAGACAGCGGGTCTCGTAATATACATCCTCATCCTTCACCTGCGGGTCGGGAATTTTGATGATTTTTACGGATTTGTACGGAATTTTTGAAATGATGGCATTGCCGTAATCGCCGCCGTCCGGGAATGTGATAGCCCGTGCGAAATAATAATGCGGATATCCGAGCAACTTTGCGATCCGCTCCGTCTGGTGAAAATAACCGGGATTATCGCCGCCGTCGCGCACTTCGTTGAGTGTGACGACATCGGGGTCGAATTTTCGGATCACGTCTGCGACCATTTCAAGGTCAATGACATCGTGCAGGTGGCGGTTTCCGTGCTGGATATTGTAAGTCATGAATTTAAAAATCATTATTTCGTCTTCCTTCGATTGATCAAATGGTCTATAAGGTATATTGAATCTGTCATGAATAAAAGCGAAGCAACGAGGGCGACACTCCTTATGGGAATATGGAATGGTCAAGACCGTTCCCTACGATTTTACCCTGTCGAGTGCCAGTTTGACGCCGAACGCGGCTGCGGCTTTTGCCAGATCAAACGGGATGAACGGGATTACGCAAATAGCCAATGCGGCCATAAATCCGGTTCCCGTGACTTTGCAAAACCACAATGTCCCCAGCCCGTAACAGAGCAGCAGTGCGGCAATCATACCGAGCCAATAGCCATACCAGCGGCCTTTAAACAATTTTAAAAGCCCTGAGATCGCCAACGCCATCAGCGGATAGGCCATCAGATAGCCGCCGGTCGGGCCGAGCAGCACGCCGACACCCGCACCAAAACCCGAAAACACCGGTACGCCGACCACTCCGATTAAAATATATACGAGCATTGAGGCTGTCGCCCAAATTGGCGGGAGAATCGCCGCAGTCAAAAAGACACCGAGCAGCGCCAAGGTGATCGGTACCTGCCCGATCGGGATTGTGATAATTGCCAATATGCAGATGATGGCGGTGAACAGGCCGCACAAGATAACTTTTCCGAGTTTTGTTTGGGGCAATTTCATGATTCAGCCGAACTCCTAAGCGTAGATTTTCAAGTCCTTGATCAGAACCTCACCGCGAGCTGCGGTAATCGTGATGCGGAATTTATCTTTAAGCTGTTCGCAATTTGCACATCTACTCCGGTTAAATGCGCAGATTTTCCGATTGCCGATGCAGGTGCCGTCGTAAAAATTGCGGTAAACACCATCCCAGCACTGGTCGGCGATGATAAATGAACTGACCCGCTGACCTTTCGAAATATCCTCGGACAATACGAAATATTTCGGCCTGCCCGCTTGCTCACAAACGATATCAATCTGAAGCTGGGTCTTTTCCTCATTCAGATAGGTATATTCGATTTTTGCCTCCGGCGTGATATCGTTTCCGAATTCGGTTTTAATCAGATCGCCGAGTTCTTTCAAACGGGCGATGTCGCGCGAATCGAATTTCCCGCTCGGCATCGGTGGAATATTGAGGTTGAGGCAGGCGTTGGAGCCGACCGACGCCAGATAGATACCGAACAGTTTTTCAAGCGCACGCGGCTCTTCACAGGCATGATAAAACCAACCCTTACGGATCGACGTGTCGATTTCCGCACCGACAAAAACCAGCTTTTTGCTATATAAGATCGTGTCGAGGCCGCCGATGTTTTGGGTCTCGTTGCGCATATAAGAAAGCGTTCCGGGCATTACGGCCTCATCGGTCGGCGCCGCCTGCTCTCGGTAACACAGCTCGTACGGTACGACCGACCACTCGGCATAACGGCCGGTTCCGGCCTCGTTGCCGCAGTAGCGTACGTCAGGGCTATGATCGTTGAAAACAACGGCATTGGGCTGATATTTGCGGATCAGTTCGATATAACCCTCGAAGTCGTATTCCTGCTTTCTGCCATTAGGTCCTTCCCCGCAGGCCTCGTCAAACCAGACCTCGAAGATGTCGCCGTAACCGGTCAGCAGTTCGGTCAGCTGCGCCTTGTAAAAATCGTTATAGGCGGGTGTTCCGTAAATCGGACAATTGCGGTCCCATGGCGAGAGATAGATGCCGAATTTGATACCGCCGCGTTTGCAGGCCTCGGCGGCTTCTTTGACAATGTCGCCTTTGCCGTTTTGAAACGGACTGCTTTTCATGCTGTGCATCGTGGTATTCGTCTGCCACAGGCAAAAACCGTCGTGGTGCTTGGCGGTCAAAATCAACCCTTTCATCCCGGCAGACTTGACAGCTTCAACCCAACCGTCGCAGTCGAGTTCGGTCGGGTTGAAAATCGCAGGGTCTTCGTCGCCGTGACCCCATTCAAGGTCGGTGTAGGTGTTTGGAGAGAAATGCACGAAAGCATAAAATCCCATGTCAAACCAGGCAAGTTGCCTCGCGGTCGGTTTGATATTCGCCGCGTAGTTCAGAAAACCCTTGATAGTCTTTTCCATATCGATTTCTCCCGTCAGAATGTAAATTCGGCCGTTTTAACCTCATGCGGACGCAGCGATAAAAGAACTTTCCCGTCTTTTACGGTCAATGCGCTCTTTTCGTCGCCGCAGAAATCCGTTTCGCCGGCCTTTTGAATCGGTTTTGAGATCGCGAAAACGGCCTTATCGTTCTGTTCGCTCGGGTTAAAGATGCGCAGGACGCCGTGATGTTCCGATTTGAGCTGCAGTGCCGAAACGACGCTGTTTTTGCTGTCGAGCGCAAACAGCAAGTGTTCGGGCTTCAATTCGCCCGTATGAACTCCGGTCTCAAAGGCGCGTAAACCGGATTTATAAGCGACGCTGTTTTGCAGCGCTTTTGCCGGGGTGAGATCGTCCGAGAAAGCGGCTGCGTATTCAAAAACCATCTCGGTCTGCATCTGTCCCATAACGGCTTTGGGTCTGGCGACCTCGTTTGCGAACGCGCGGAACAGCGTCAGCGCGACAGTGCGGTCGGATTCCGTGACCTCGACCTCGTAAAGTCCCTTGGTATAGAGCGCAAAGGCGTTTTTGCCGTCTTCAACAAAAACCGTACCCTGCGTCGGATTGACGTTGGTCTCGATCTCGGAGGATTTATCGTTGTTCGCTTTTTTTACATTCCATTTTTGCATATCAAACGGCGTTTGGGTATAAAACTCTTTGCTTTCATATCCGGTCGGGAACAGAACGCGCAGGCGGTGGTCTTCGATTTCATTTTTCACGGCGGTTTTGAAAGAGATCGTTTTGCTGCCCTTTAAAATCGTCACGGTGGTGCGCAGTTCGAGCGTTTTGCGCTCCTTGGAACGGGTTTTATCGGTCGGGTCATAGTTTTCCGGCAGCTCAAGACGATGTGTGAGTTCCAGCACCGCAGCAAACGGCCCGTCGGAACGCACGGCGAACTCCGCAGCGTTTCCGAAAGTCAAAAATTCCGAATCGCCCGTCGGCTTGACATAATTCCAGCCGTCGCCGACGTCGCCGCAGTCCTCAAAGGTCAGCAGGTTTTGATAGACCTTACCGGTCTTTTGATCGGTCACTTTCAAACCGCCGTTTTCAAAGGCGACCGTGATCGCGCCGTTGTCCCAGACATTGCGCGCAACACGCATCGTGCCGCCGTAACGGGAAGCATCGGGTTGGTCAACCCGATATTGCCCTTCTTTTATTTTGTTTTTCGGATAATATTTGACCGAGAGCGTGGTGTAGCCACCCGCCGGAATGCTCAAGTCGGCAGCCACATCGACCGCTTCTTTTTCTTCGAAATTAATCAACTTATGAATGGGTGCGACCGGCACCTGATAAACGCCGCCGACCGAAAGAATCTGATACGGGATTTCGGTTCCGCTTGAATCGAAAAGTTTGAAATTTTTATAATTGCCCTTCGGAAGTGCGAGCGTGAAAGCCGTATGTCCGGAAACCGTATTCTGGGCGGGATTGAAAACCGTGAAGAAGGTCTCGCCCGACAATGCGGAGGTGTCGATGTTTTCCGAAATTTCTTCGAGCGCGTCGGTTGTCATGCGTTCGCCGATCTGAAGCGCCTGACGGAAGCGATATTCGTTGTCCTTATGGACATCCGTAACGGAACACCCGCAGATGGAGTCGTGCGGGTGGTTTTGCAGCAGGTATTTCCACGCGCGGCTGAAAAATCCGGAGCGCGGCAGCGGATGGCGGATATAAAAATCCCGTCGCGGGTTTCCGATCATTGATGCGGCAAAATCAAACGGCTCGGCCCACGCGGTCAACAGGTTTTCGCAGGCGGCATTCATCTGCTTTAAATGCACCATCGAGGACAGCACGTTTTTCAGCACGATATTGTTGAGACCCTTTTGCCCGACATTGTAAAGCGGACCCGCGATTTTTTCCAATTTCGGATTTTCGGCTTTAAAACTCTTTTCGAATTCCCCGAATGTCGTATGAATAAATTCGTAATCGGTGAAATGCTCGTTTAATTTATTGAGCATCCACGGCAGACGCGGTTCGGCGTCGACATGGTCGCACCCGTCCATCATCAGATGGCTGCCGCAGGCCGCGGCTTTGTCGGAGCGTTCCAGCATGGCTTCCGTGCGCTCAAACAGCTCCTTTTCATCATACTCCCTGCCCTCAAACGGCCAGCGGATCGAGAAATAGAAGTTGCTGTAAGTTCGGTCGATATCGAGTTTAAATGCCGTGATCTCGCTTCCGTCCGCACCGACCCAGGTGAACGCATCTTTCGGATAGTCGCCGATGCCGCGGAAAACCACGGCGGAATCAATGCCGAAACCCTTTAAAATCTGCGGAAACTGGGCGTTATGGCCGAAAATGTCGACAACATAGCCGGTTTTCATCGGTTCGGTATAGTATTGCGCGGAAATCTCATAGCCCTTTTGCAGATTGCGCACCAGCGACTCTCCCGAGATCAAAAACTCATCGGGCATGACGTACCACGGACCGATGATCAGTTTTCCGGCGTCGATCAGCTTTTGAATGCGTTCTCGGTTCTCAGGGCAAATCTCCAAATAATCTTCAAGCACGATGGTCTGGCCGTCGGTGTGAAAGACCTTATAATCGGGGTTTGCCTCTAAAATTTCGAGCAGGTCGTCGAACATGCGCACAAGCCGGAAACGGTAATCCTGAAAGGTCTGGTACCATTCCCGATCCCAATGCGTGTGGGAGATGACAAAACATTTTTTCTTGTTGTCCTTTGCCATAACAATTCCCCTTTTATTGATTACTTTATGAAAAAGGCCGGCTCAGATTCCCAAGTCGGTCAGATTTTGCTGGTGCTGTTCATAGGTCTCGGCATAGGCATATACACCTTCGGCGTTCGCCGCAAAATAGAGGTCGTCGGTATCCAGCGGGTTCAACGCGGCTCTGATCGCGTCCATGCCCGGGTTGCAGATCGGGCCGGCAGGCAGCGCCGCGCATTTATAGGTGTTGTAATATTCGTTGTAGCGATTGACATCGCCCGTGATATAGGGTTTGATGTCGTTTTCGACATAGATGATCGTGACGTCGCACTGCAGCTTCATGCCGGAATTCAACCGGTTATGCAGCACCGATGAGACGTGGCGCATCTCGCTCTTGACGCCGCATTCTTTTTCGATGATCGAGGCGAGCGTGATGATTTCCTCCACCGAATAACCGGACTCCTCCGCCTGTTGGCGCAGCTCGTCGGTCCACCTGGCCTCGGCGTTGCGCAGAAACCGCCCGATGGCGTCCTGCGGCTTCATGCCGTAATAAAACTCGTAGGTGTCCGGAAACAGATAGCCCTCAAGCAGAAAACAGCGGTGCTCGTCAGGCTCGATGGCCGCCACCAGCGGATAATAGGTATAGTCATAACTCGCGGCGGTTTCCCAGAGTTTATCGGCTTTGCAGACGTCATTTTCTTCGAGCAAAGTAAAAACGTCCGCCATGGTCATGCCTTCGGTGATTGTTACAAATACCGTTGTGGAGGATGCGGAGGATTCCCCGTAGGATTCTTCTGATGATGTCTCGGATAAATTTGAAACTGCGCTTGTTTTTGAACTTTTCGTAGCAGAACCGGACGAAACGACAGAATCCTCTTGAGATGACCGATTATTGAGTATGAATTCTAACTGCGCACAGCCGCAAACCGGCAGGCACAGACAAAGCACCAAACAAATGATTGTGGTTCTAATTCTTTTCATACGCCTTTCTCAAGTTCGTATCCGCACTCGAGCATATCCTCACGGAAAAAATCAAACATGTGCACGTCATCGTCGTGCAGATATCGTCCCACCGAATCGGTTCTCATCGGAATTTTGACCAACTTCACGCCTAAGAACCGCTCGAGACGGCGCAGGGTCTCCTCCTGCTTGAAAATCATATCCTCAAACCGCACGGAGATCACGTTGGCGGGTTGAGGCGTCGCACGTACGAGTTCACGCTGATAATACCAACTGATGGCGCGGTTGCGGCGCTCATCGTCGGTTTTATCGTATTGGACGCCGAAATCGTTGAGATTATCGGTCAGGTGGCCACCCAAAATGCAGTCGCGCGGGTCACGCACCCAATGGATATACTTGATATCGGGAAACATTTTAATAATCCACGGATAGACCAGCGTGGTCTCGGGGATTTTCCAGCCCTTATTGGCGTTCTCGCTGGCAAACACCGATTTCAGATAGCTGTTGATAAGCCGCTTAAATTCTTCGGTTGGCTCCATATTCAAAACCGTTGAAAAATCCCATTTCAAGCCGCCCTCAAAACGGACATATTTCGCCATCTCACGGCAGGCGTCGTACATATCCTCCGGCGGAAGCAGATCCCCCGAGACATTGAGCGGTTCGCCCATGAAAACACCACTCTGTGAGAGCGTATGCGAGATCGCCCGTGTTCCGGAATGACCTCTGCCGATGATTGTTACGATCATAATTTTTCTCCTTGCGGAAGCTTTGTCGCACACAAAAGGCAAGCCCTTATGTGTACACACGACATTTTACAACACCGGGTATGTTTTTGCAAGGTTATGTTGACTATTTCGGCTTAAAGTTTTAAAATACTATAGATTGATTTCGGGAGGTGACGAAATGAGCGAAAACGTGGTGTGGCAGAAACGGCTGACCACCGAACAGGACCGAATTGAGGCGAACGGGCAAAAAGGCGCGGTCGTCTGGTTCACCGGACTCTCGGGCAGCGGCAAATCGACTGTTGCGGCGCTTATTGAAAAGCAACTTGTCGATGCGGGTCACTGCGCCTATCTGCTTGACGGGGACAACCTGCGTCACGGCCTCTGCGGCGATCTCGGATTTTCCGACACCGACCGCGACGAGAACATCCGCCGTGTTTCGGAAGTCGCCGCGCTGTTCGAAGATGCGGGCGTGATCGCACTCGTCAGCGCCATCTCACCGTTTGAAAAGATGCGCGCATTCGCCAAAAGCCGCAGTAAGAATTTCTTGCTCGTCTACGTCAAAACAAGCGTCGGGGCCTGCGAAAAACGCGATCCGAAAGGGCTTTATGCCAAAGCCCGGCGCGGTGAGATCACCGGTTTTACGGGCATTGACTCGCCATACGAGATTCCCGAAAGTCCCGATCTCGTGTTGGACACCGAGACCGTGAGCGCGGCCGAATGCGCACAGCAAGTTCTTTCGTCGATCAAAAAGATTATTTAGGAGATTTTTCATGGACCATCTTGATCAGCTCGAAGCCAAGAGCATTCACATTATCCGCGAGGCCTACAGCCAATTCAAATCGCTTTGCATGCTGTGGTCGATCGGCAAGGACAGCACAGTGCTGCTTTGTCTGGCGCGCAAGGCGTTTTACGGGCATGTTCCCTTCCCGCTCGTACACATCGACACACATTATAAAATTCCGGAGATGATCGAATACCGCAACCGGCTTGCGCTGGAGTGGAATCTCGATATGATCTACGGTGAAAATACCGAGGCGCTGGCCTCAAAACGCACTTTTCCCGACGGCAACGCCACGCGCATCGAGTGCTGCAAGGCGCTCAAAACCGAGGCGCTGGCGCACACCCTCTCGGGCGAATGGCCGCGTTACCGCATGAATCACAAACTCGGCAAATACGAGGTCGACGGCAACACCGAGCCGTACACCGGCGTAATCGTCGGCGTGCGGGCGGACGAAGAAGGCAGCCGCTCCAAGGAACGCTATTTTTCGCCGCGCGACAGCCACAACGACTGGGATATCGGCGACCAACCGCCGGAATTCTGGGGGCAATATAAAACCGATTTCAAACCCGGCACGCACATTCGCGTCCATCCGCTGCTGGACTGGACCGAATTGAACATCTGGGAATACATCAAGCGCGAAAACGTGCCGATCGTTTCGCTGTATTTCGATCAGGGCAAAGGGCAGCGTTACCGCTCTCTCGGCTGCTGGCCCTGCACCAAGCCCGTGGAATCCACCGCGAAAAACCTCGATGAGATCATCGAAGAACTCAAAACCGGAAAATTCGCCAACATCGCCGAACGCAGCGGACGCGAACAGGACAAAGAAGACGGCGGCGGACTCGAAGAACTGCGCAAGAACGGATATATGTGATGTGATTTTCATTTTTTGAAAATCACATCACACTGAAAAAGGCGCTTCATCCTCTCAATCACGCCTTCTTCCAAATATAAATTTATCGTATGGAGATTAAAATGGATTCGATTTTAAAAGACGAACTGATGAATATTGTCATCGTCGGACACGTCGACCACGGCAAAAGCACCGTGATCGGCCGTCTGCTTGCCGACACCGGTTCCCTGCCCTCGGGCAAACTCGAACAGATCAAGGAGATGTGCCGCCGCAACGCAAAGCCGTTCGAATATGCATTTCTGCTTGATGCGCTTAAAGACGAACGCTCGCAGGGCATCACCATCGACACTGCGCGCTGCTTTTTCAAGACCGAAAAACGCAAGTACATTGTCATCGACGCGCCCGGCCACATCGAATTTTTAAAAAATATGATCACCGGCGCATCCAGAGCCGACGCCGCGTTATTGGTCATCGATGCCGCCGAGGGTGTGCAGGAAAACTCCCGCCGCCACGGTTATATGCTGTCGATGCTCGGCATTCGTCAGGTCTGCGTGCTGGTCAACAAGATGGACCTTGTCAACTACGACCAAAGCGTCTTCGAGCAGGTCAAAAAAGAATACGACGAATTTTTAAGTCAGATCGGCATCACGCCCGAGGGTTATATTCCGGTCAGCGGCATGCAGGGCGACAACATTGCTGCACCCGGCGACCGCATGGACTGGTATCACGGCCCGACCGTACTCGAGACACTCGACCGCTTTATCGCGACCGCACCGCCGATCTCGCTGCCGTTCCGTATGCCGGTGCAGGACGTTTACAAATTCACCGGCGAAGGCGACGATCGCCGTATTATCGCAGGCACCGTGGAGACCGGAAAGCTCACGGCGGGCGATGAACTGGTCTTTTACCCCAGCGGTAAAAAGACCACCGTCAAGCGCATCGAACCGATGACGGCCCTTGAAAAAGACGGCATCGCCGAGGCCGGATACGCCACCGGATTTACGATGGCCGAACAGATTTATATCCGACGCGGCGAACTCTGCACCCGAGCCGACGAACCCGCACCGCTGGTCGGAAACCTTGTCAAAGTCAGTTTATTCTGGCTCGGCAACACGCCGATGACTTCCGGAAAATCATATTACCTCAAAACCGGTTCCGCCAAAGTGGAATGCCACCTCGAGGAAACCCTGAGCGTCATGGACGCCTCGACCCTCAAACGGGTCAAAAAAGAACGTGTTGACAAATACGACGTCGCCGAATGCATCCTCTCTACCGAACGCCTGGTCGCTTTCGACAACGTCGGCGAGCTGGCCGTAACCGGACGATTCGTCATCGTCGACGAATATGAGATTTCGGGCGGAGGCATCTTCACCGACACCGTCCAAAGCCGGCATCTCGGCACCAAACGCAAACTCGAACTGCGCGATATCAAATGGGAAAAGAGCGCGGTGAGCGTGGAAGAACGCAAAAAGCGTTTCGGTCAGACCCCGGCCATCATTCTGATCACCGGCGCCGAACACACCGACAAAAAAACTCCCGCAAAGGCGCTTGAAAAATCCCTGTTCGACAGCGGAAAGAATGCCTATTACCTCGGCATCGGCAGCGTTCTTTACGGCATGAATGCCGACCTGAACCCGTCCAACCGCGAAAAGCGCAGTTCCGAGCATATCCGCCGGCTCGCCGAGGTCGCCAACATCCTGACCGACACCGGATTGATTCTCGTCGTGACCGCCACCGAACTCAGCAAATACGACGTCGAGACCATCAAACTGGTCTCCGCCGGAAAACCGGTGCTGACAGTCTGGCTGGGCGATCCGCACAACACCGACCTCGTCTGCGATATGGTCCTTGACGAACACAGCCCCGATATCAGTCAAAAAATCGTCGAAAAGCTGAAAACCGACGGTATGATCTGAATATGAAAAGCCCCCGGTTCAACCGGGGGCTTTTTTGTATCCAGAAAACCACTCGCTAGGCGAGTGGTAGAAAAAAAGGCTAATGC
>DAOSWV010000033.1 GCA_035380125.1 Oscillospiraceae bacterium | reverse complement strand
CGCTACTCTTTTTTTCCTCCTCCCTTTTGTAACACATCAATTGTAATCCTACAATAGATCTGCCCTGTTAAACGTTTTTACTATTGACAAAAAGCGCTTGATAATGATATAATTTTTCTTTGTGAAACCGACCGAGAACGGGTACAGGACGTCCCGTTGAACTGAAAGGAATGGTCCCATAGATGAAATGGTTAGGTCTTAACGAGCTGCGTGAGATTTATCTCTCATTTTTCGAGAGTAAGGGGCATCTGAGAATGCCCAGCGCACCGCTGCTTCCGTCCGATGACAAAAGCTTGCTGTTGATTAACGCCGGCATGGCGCCGTTTAAAAAGTATTTTTCGGGTCAAGCAGAACCGCCGCGCCGCCGTCTGACTTCCTGCCAAAAATGCGTGCGCGTCAACGACATCGAAAACGTCGGCATCACCGCACGCCACGGCACATATTTTGAAATGCTGGGCAATTTCTCGTTTGGCGATTATTTCAAACGCGAAGCGTTGACTTGGTCGTGGGAATTCTGCACCAAAGTGCTTGAGATGCCGCCCGAGCGGCTGTGGGCTTCAATTTATACCAAAGACGACGAGGCCTTTGACATCTGGACAAAGGAGATCGGCCTGCCCGCCGAACGCATCGTACGGCTGGACGACAACTTCTGGGAGATCGGCACCGGACCCTGCGGCCCCGACTCCGAAATTTATTTTGACCGTGGCCCCGAATACGGCTGCGGCAGTCCCGACTGCAAACCCGGCTGCGACTGCGACCGGTATATGGAGGTTTGGAACAACGTCTTTACCCAGTTCGACTCCGACGGCAACGGAAATTACACTGAACTTGAACATAAAAATATTGACACCGGCATGGGTCTTGAACGCCTCGCCTGTATTTTTCAAGGCGTTAACAGTCTATTCGAAGTTGACACAGTCCGAAAAATTCTCGACCATGTCTGCCGAATCGCCGGTATTCAATATAAAGACAACGCCAAAAAAGATATCTCGATCCGCGTGATCACCGATCATATTCGCGCAACCACTTTCCTGATCTGCGACGGCGTGCTGCCGTCCAATGAAGGCCGCGGATACGTTTTACGCCGCCTGCTGCGCAGAGCCGCCCGACACGGACGTCTGCTCGGAATCAACAAACCGTTTTTGTCCGATATCTGCGACACCGTTGTTGCCGAGAATAAAAACGCCTACCCCGAACTGGTCACACAAGCCGCATTTATCAAGCGCGTGATCACTGAAGAGGAAAAGCGTTTTAACGCCACCATCGACAGCGGTAGCCAGATGCTCGACGAATTGCTTTCCGATCTTGAAGAAGCCGGGAAAACCGTTTTAGACGGCGTCGATGCTTTTAAACTCTATGACACCTTCGGCTTCCCGATTGATCTGACCCGAGAGATCGCCGAGGAACGTAACATCACCATCGATATGGACGGTTTTAAAGTGCTGATGGAAAAACAGCGCGAGACCGCCCGTTCCGCCAGAACCAACTCCGCCATTTTGGGCTGGGAGACCAACGAAGCCGTTGCGGCACAACCCGCGACCGAATTTGTCGGTTATACACAGACCGAATTCGACTGCAACATCCTTGTCTTAATTGGAGACGGCGACTCTGTTTCCGCCGCGATGGAAGGCGAAAAGTGCGTCGTCATCTGCGATAGATCGCCATTCTACGGCGAAAGCGGCGGACAGGTCGGCAGCAAGGGCATCATCACGCAGGACGGCGGCATCTTTGAAGTCACCGATACCAAAAAAGCTCCGGGCGGACAGCTTCTGCACCACGGATTTGTTCAAAGCGGTATGATTTCAGCCGGAAAAGCGCATGCCCAAGTCGAGGACAAACGAATTCTCGCCACCATGCGCAACCACACCTCTGCGCATCTGCTTCAAGCGGCGCTGCGTAAGGTTCTTGGCGATCACGTCCATCAAGCCGGACAATTAGTCGACGAACACCGCATGCGTTTTGACTTCTGTCACTTCTCCGCCGTTTCGACAGAAGAACTTCAAAAAATCGAAACCCTCGTAAACGACGCCATTTTTGCCGCACTGCCCGTCACGGTGACCGAAATGCCGATCGATAAAGCGCGTGAAATCGGTGCGATGGCGCTGTTCGGCGAAAAATACGGCTCAACCGTCCGTGTGGTCGCGGTCAAGGGATTTTCCACAGAACTCTGCGGCGGCACCCACGTTGACAACACCGCTAAAATCGGTGCCTTTAAAATCATCTCCGAGAGTTCGGTCGCGGCCGGCGTTCGCCGTATTGAAGCGGTTACCGGAGAAAATCTGCTTGACTATTTCGCGGAAAAACAAAAATTACTCGACACTGTCAGCGAACAACTGAAACTCAAAGACAGCGCAGGTATTCCCGATAAAATCGCACATCTACTTGAAGAGAACCGCGAGCAGACCCAAAAGTTCAACAAGCTGCGTTCTTCGTTCGCGATGATTCAGATCGACGCCATGGTCTCCGGTGCGGTTAAAATCAATGATATATCATTGATTACCGCTCGCCTTGAAGACAGCGACGCCCCGATGCTGCAAGAAATGATCGAGAAACTGACCGACCGTTCCGGTGACGGAAAACTGGTGGCCGTTTTAGCCGGTATTGCCGAGGGCAAATGCCTGTTCGCGGTCGGATGCTCCAAAAAAGCGGTTGAAAGCGGTCTCAAAGCCGGCAATATTGCCCGTGCGGTCGCGCAGGTCACCGGCGGAAACGGCGGCGGTCGCCCCGATTTCGCAATGGCCGGTGCAAAAGACATGAATTTAATTGATAAGGCGCTTTCAGAAGCGAAGAATATCATATCCGCAGGTAAATAGGGGGTACATTATGGACTGTATTTTCTGCAAAATCATTGCCGGTGAGATTCCGAGCAAAAAGGTCTATGAAGACGACACAATTTTCGCCTTTTACGACATCAACCCGCAGGCCAAAATCCATGTTCTGGTGGTTCCGAAACAGCATATCTGCTGTGCCAATGCGATCAATGCCGACAACTCCGGCGCGGTTGCGGCGGTGTTCGAGGCGATTCCGAAGATTGCGAGACAACTCGGTATCGACAGTTACCGTGTAATCAACAACTGCGGTGAAAAAGCCGGACAGAGCGTTTTACACCTGCATTTCCATTTGCTTTACGACGAAAAACTCGGCGCTAAAATTCTGTGAATTTGAGGAGAGAAAATTACCATGCCTGACTATTATGAGATGACTATTGCCGGACTGAAACGGCATCTCCCGATCTGCCCGATCAACGACAAACTCGACATTGCGGCATTTATTCTGCTCGGAGATGTGGAATTAACGGTCGCCTGCGCCGAAGCTCTGTTAAAAAAAGCGCCTGAATTCGATATCATCCTGACCCCGGAGGCCAAGAGCATTACACTGGCTTATGAGATGGCCAAGATGAGCGGAAAGCCCTATCTGGTAGCCCGTAAGAGTGCGAAACTCTATATGAAAGACCCCATCTTTGTCGAAGTTAAGTCAATTACAACCGAAAACGTTCAAAAGCTTTATATTGACAGCAAAGAGGCCGCTCGGATGAAAAACAAGCGGGTTTTGGTCGTCGACGACGTCATCAGCACAGGTAAGTCCCTCGAAGCGGTTGACACACTTGTCCAAAAATCGGGCGGAAAAATCTGCGGTCAAATGGCGGTGCTTGCCGAAGGCGAAGCTGCCGAGCGCAAAGACATTCTGTTTTTGGAGCCGCTTCCTCTGTTTTTTAAATAAAAATGAAAATTCGGCTGTTCGCGTGGAGCGGTCTGGCCGGACTTGGGACCCTGATTGCGGTCGCCTATTTCGGCGGAGACCTGTCAGACATCATTGCACTCGGCGCAGGGGTTGTCCTGATCCTGACCGCCGCATTGCTGCTGTGTCTCAAACGCACACGTGAACTTCCGTTCAACTTCATATTCCTGATCATCGGACTGCTGCTTTGCGCTTTTTTTGCGCGGCAGCAGTTTGTTCGTAAACCGGTCGCCGCGCTGGCCGGGAAAACTTATATCATTACCGGATGGGTTGCGTCAGAGACTGAAAACGCCGGAAACGTCAAAAAACTCATTTTAAAAACCGAACGCGTAACCGATGAAAACGGCAATTCGGATTTTCCGCAGCATTTTACGATTTTATTATATTCCACGGAGACAGCCGCTTTCGGCGATACCGTGACCGCACAAATTGAACTGAGAACGCCATATGAATACAGAGGTTATGATTTATCTGATTATTACGCTTCGGACGGTATTTTTGTCACGGGCACCTGCTACGACGGATTCATAGACGCAATTCATACTGACGAGCACAAGATTCCGAAATTTTTGCAGTCGGTGAGAATTTTCGTGCGCACGCGAGCGGAACTCGCTTTTGACGGACGCGACAGCGCGTTTGTCAATGCTTTACTGTTGGGTGATAAATCCGATATCTCCGACGAAGATATAGACACGATCAGAGATGCGGGTGCTTCTCACCTGATTGTGGTCTCGGGTATGCACACCTCGATCCTCGCGTTCGCGTTGTTTATGTTGCTCCGGCGGCTGCGGATCGGTTATCGGATCAGCGCTGCAATCACATCGGTATTTTTGCTGTTTTATATGGCACTGCTCGGATTTGCGCCTTCAGTGACACGCGCCGGGATTATGACTATTCTGCTGTTTATCGGTCAAATCATCCTGCGCAGTTCCGATCCTCTGAACTCACTCGGAGTTGCGGTGACCGCAATGCTCTTTGTCCGACCTTATTTCTGCTTTGACGTCGGATTTTTGCTCTCGGTGAGCGCCACCTTCGGAATTCTGTTGTTTATGAACCGATATCATGAGGGCATTAAAAATTTATCGTTCAGCAAGGTTCCGAAAATATTGTCGCGGGTTACTTACTCTTTTTTGAGTTTGCTGATGGTCAGCTTTGCCGCCTCACTGTTTGTCTTACCCGTTTTACTTATTTTCTTTGATGAATTCAGCACCATGTCCCTTTTGTCTTCGTTTTTGCTGGTGCCGGTTGTGACCGCTGCTCTTCCGATATTTGTATTCACCGTTTTCGGCGCAAATATTCCCGTAATCGGTGTAATTTTAAAAGGCGCTTCCGAAATTTTGATCAATATCTTTTACTTCGTCGTGAAAAAAATTGCCGCCCTGCCCTTTTCGACCCTGCCGTCCGGCTATCGGATTTTATCGTTCGCGGTGGTCATTGCGCTTCTCGGTATTGTGATCTGCATGATTACGGGGATCATCCGAAAACAGACTCTGTTGTGTATTGTTTGTGCTGTGTTGGTTATAAGCGGTGGGGTTTTCGGACAAATCCTCCTGAATTACGAGGCCGTGACGACGGCGATTTATTCCAACGAAGACGGCAGTTCGCTTGCAATCCGAGACGGCGTGGGGTATATTATTATCGGGTGCGGAAACGACACTTACGCCAAAGAGGAACTTGCATCGCATATAAAAAAGTACAGTAAAAATGCAAATTTGCTGCTCGTTCTACCCAGTCCCCAGTCGGTTTATGCCGTCAAACCCGAAGTGTTATTAAATCTGCTCCCGGCACAGACAATTGCCGCTTTTGAACCGACCGACGAGGAAGTCGAAACGCTGATCACAGACCACATCTCGCTTGACTGTTACGGTCACGGCACCTATGAGATTTACCTGTTTGAAAACGGATTTTATGTCGAAATTTTGACCGATGATCAAAGTGCGATTCTGATCGGCGGCAACCCGAATGCCCCCCAAAAATATTACGATTACTGCTTTATTTTAGATGGAGAATGTGAATATTACCCCGACTGCGTAACACTTTTTACCGTCGCGGACTCACCGGAAACCGGCAATATCATACCGCAGGACGAACTGATGATCGTCAGAACCGGGCCGAACGGACTCTTTGTCGGTGCGGAAAATTTTTGGAACTGAACAGGAGAACACATGCGGATCGAATCGGAAGTTGAATTAAATAAACTGATAAAAGCGGAAAGCACACCGAACTTTTGGCTGTTTTTCGGTGACGAGGAATTTTTAAAGGACCGGTATGTCAAGACACTGACCGCAAAATATCTGACCGAGGAAGCCCGGCAGATCGATTTCAGCCCGTTCGATGCGCCGTTTTTGGTGATGGACGAGTTGGTTGACTGCCTGCAAAGCTTTCCGCTAATGTCTTCCTATCGCGTCGCGGTTTTAACCGGGCTTGCGCCTGATGCAATGACTTCCGAGGATTTTGAGACGCTGACTGCTGTAATTCAGGATTTGCCACCGTCTTCCGTTTTGATCATCGTCACCGCAGACGACGTGACCGAGAAACAACCACGCATGAAAAAACTGGCCACGCTCGCCGATAAAAACGGCACGGCGGTTTATTTGACCGCACGTAAAAAGAGTGACCTCGTACGGTTTGTCAAATCCGAACTGGCCAAATACAACGCCGACGCAGAAAATTTTGTTTGTTATAAGATCATCGAGCTCTGCCGACAGGACATGCAGCAGATTGAAAACGAATGCGCCAAACTGGGCGCCTATGCCGCAGGCGGTATGGTCACGCAAGCCGACGCCGAGTTTTTTATCAACCTGACGTTTGAAGAATCGGTTTTCGATCTTGTACGCAATCTGATTACCAAAAACAATCAAATCGCCGTAAAAAAGCTGAACACGCTGCTCGAAAACGGCGCGAAGCCTATCGAAGTTATCGCCGCAATCGTCAGCGGATTCACCGATTTACAAAAAGCCGCCGTTGCACAAAAAAACGGCATTCCCCTGCCCCAGGCGGCAAAGGATTTCGGCTATCCAGATCGGCAGGCCTTCCGCTTTGAACGCGCATGGAATCAGGCCAACCGGCTGCGCGGCGGCTATGCTTTGGAATGCTTGAATCTCGCTTTGGACGCCGACCGTTTTTGTAAGAGCGCCAAAGCCGATTATGAAACGGTGCTGGTCAAGCTCGTAGCCGATCTGTGCTCGGTGCCCGCTTGATATGGTTCACATCAATGAAATCATCCTTGTCGAGGGGAAATACGATAAAATCAAACTGCAAAGCGTGACCGATGCTAACATCGTCACACTTGACGGCTTTTCGGTATTTACAGACGATGAGAAAATCGATGCGCTGCGTTCGTTAGCCGATAAACGCGGATTATTGGTGCTGACTGATTCCGACGCCGCGGGTTTTAAACTGCGCGCTTTCATCAACGGGCGAATTGCGAAAGAAAAAGTTAAACATGCCTATATTCCCGACGTATTCGGCAAAGAAAAACGCAAACAGGTCTCTTCTAAAGAGGGAAAACTGGGTGTCGAGGGAATCAGCGTTTCCGTTTTGGAAGAAATCCTTACGCCGTTCGCCTCTGACCGCATCGAACCACTCCAAACGCTGACCAAGGCCGATCTATATGCTGACGGGCTTGTTGGAAGACCTGACAGCGTACAGAAACGCAGGGCATTTACCATTGCCGCCGGACTTCCGGCACGCATCGGTTCAAATGCCCTGCTCGAATTCGTCAACGCCATGCTGACCAAAGAACAATATCAAACGCTCATTGCGAATATATCAAAATTTTAATCAAATACAGCAAGATGCCGATACCGGTCAGAAAAATCCCCGCAATCCAATATACAGCCGACAGGTTTGAAGTCGTTCCATAGATCTCAAGAACCCCTGTAAAGCAACTGCCGGCCGCCAATGTCGCGATACCCGAATTATAGAGATTATAACTCACGCGCCCCGGAAAAGGCGCTTTTTTAATCAACCCGAGCAGCCCGAACATCAGTACGCCGCCGACGAACGGATAGGCGAACAGCCAAATCATCGCGTTAGAATTGACGCCGTGACTGAAATGTTCATAAACCGCACTGAAGAATGCGCAGAACGCTGTAATTCCGATATAGACCCATAAGGTCTTTTTGATTCTTGCCGTTTTATATTCAATAGCCGATGCAGACAATGTCGCTCACACTCCTTTCGGTGATTCTATTGCCGTTTGTCGTAGGGTTATTGATAACTTCCCCATTGAATACCATCGTCGAAGAGCCGCCGCCGTCGAGGTTATAAGCCGTTTGGACACCGAGAGTTTTTAAAAATTGTGCCATCTCGTAAAGAGATAATCCGGTGCTTGCGCTGGTCCTGCCGTCCGCAACCACCAGCAGATAGTGCAAATTGTCTATCATACAGATTGCCGTTCGGGGATTGCAGGTCATGGCCTTATCGACTTCCTCGTTTTTACTCACGGCGATGCTGCCGTTTTCAATCAGCGCCGGACCGAACGAGAGCACCTGGATTGCCCCACTCTGCAGCAGTTCCTGTGCGCTTGTCTGCCCCTCGGTGATGATACCGAAAGAACCATCCGCATAGATCACAAGATCCTGCTGTGAGGAGTCTGAAGCGGTGCTGCGGTATAAAACGCCGTTTCGCAGAACATATCCGTTATTTTGAGCGCCGTAGTAGTCACCGTTGATGGCCAGAATCGCATTGTTTTCCGCCGCAATCGTTGAGGTCTTCTCGGTCACATTCCGCCCGTAAATCCCCTGCGCAAATGCCGTTTTTAGATAACTGACGTCGGATACCTGAACATCCGCGACATAGATGTCAGTGTCATATTCGCGGTACTGGGTGATTGTGATGCTGATATTCGCATCCTGATAGGAATTGTCGGTGATAACCGGTGTTACAGAGGTTGTGACGGATTCTGATGACACAGAGTCGGAGGATGTGTTTTCCTGTGAATTGTTCTGCGAATCAACCGATGCAACAGACGCAGATGAGGCCTCAGATACTACCGCTGTGTTTTCCGATATCGCTGAATATACCGCAGAATATGGGGATATGCTTGTCGTCTGCAAACTCGTCCCCACGACGGCATAAGTTCTCGGAATCACAAAGGTATCCAGAACGGCATACAGCGTGAACGAGACTAATGCGATTGAATAAATAATGGCCCATTTGAAAGATTTTTTGAACATAAATTATTTCACCGTTTCACTGACACGTTTATTTTTTTTGAATATGACAAACCGCTGAATGGTCCAGCTGAAAACAAAAAATGTAATCTCCGTGAAAATCTTTGCCGCATAGCGATTGATTCCGATAACGTTCACCATGAGGGTCAGCAGCGCCGTATTGCACAACATAATGCAGGCGGCGAGGATAAAATACTGTGCACCGGTCTTGACCACACTGTCTTTGCTCTTAAAGACATAATGCTTGTTGATAGCGAAATTGGCACTCGCGCTCACGATCCGCGCCGTGATATTGGAGAACGGAATGCCGATGACCCATCCCGCAGTCAATGTGGCCAGCAAACTGTACAAGCCGTAGTCTATCAGGAACCCTGTAAACGATGAAGCGGCGAATTTAAAAATATCGCGGTAGACCCGATAGGAATCCTTGATTGTACTGAAATGGGAATGGGCGTTGTTTTCGAAATAGATCGTTTCAATCTCAACTTCCCGAAACGGGACATCGTTTCTTGAACATTCCAGCAGCATATTCATCTCATATTCATACCGCTCACCTTCGATTTGAAGCATAAAAGGGATCAACTTTGTTGAAAAAGCCCGTAGTCCGGTCTGAGTATCGCCGACCTTGACACCGGTAGACATATGAAATACAAACCGCGTAACGGTATTACCGAAGCGACTGCGCGACGGCATTTTTTTCAGTGACCGGCAGCCTAAAACCAGGCAGTTGTCGTCCGCTTCCGCTTTTTCACATACACGAATGGCGTCCTCAACTTTGTGTTGTCCATCCGCGTCCAGCGTCACCACGACGCTGTTTTGCGGGAATGTCTCTTGTATATAGGCTAACCCGGTTTTTAAGGCGCTGCCTTTTCCTTTGTTTTTCTCGTGTGCCAAAACAACGGCGTGTTTTCCCGCGGTTGAAAAAATTTGTCCGTATTGATCGCCGCTGCCGTCGTCAACAACTACTGTTTTAAAACCAGACTGTTTCAACCGCTCTGTCAAACTCACGAGCAGCTGTTCAGGTTGGTATGCGGGAACTAAGGCGATTCTCATGAAATTGCCATCCTTCTGAAAACGCATGGTTCCCTCGTCTTCGGTTTTTATTTTATTCAGTATTCATTATATTATTTTGTTGTAATTATGAATTTTATTTGATGAAACGCCAAATTTTATTTTGTTTTTAAACTTTATAGTTTTACAATTCTTTACGCGGCTTTCTGATTTGCTCATCTGATTTTAAATAGGAGTTCGGAACACCTTTTGTAATTTTGACCAACATTTCGGCAAGCGATCGAGCGGTCTTTTTCATATCCCCTTCAAGCCATTTTTGAATCATACCGACACAACCGGTAATTGTAAAGGCATAAATATAATCCGTGTCTTCCTTTTCAATGGCTTCGTTGCTGATAAGCTGGCTCAGATTTTTGTCATAGACAAACATCATGATGCGCTTTTGAAAATCCAAATCGCCCCGCTCGCCTAAAAGCAGTTTGCACAATTCGGCGTTTTCTTTGATGTACTCCAGAATCTTTTCGATCATGCCGACAAGATCGACATTCGGCTTGCTCTGCATGTAATCACTCAGATAGAAGCTGACATTTTCAAGCAGTTCCTCCTCCATCTTGCGCATTAAATCGTATTGATCGTTATAGTGCGCATAAAAGGTGGCACGGTTTATGTCGGCATTTTCACAAATTTCTTTGATTGTAATCTGCGAGATGTCTTTTTTTTCAAGTAATTTGATAAAACTATCTTTCAGGACCATTTTGGTGTATTTCACCCTGCGATCGTCTTTTCCATTTTTCATTTCGCGTCCTCCGGAAAAATTTTTATGTGATTTGTCGGTTATCGAACAGATACGTTTAAAAAGTTTAACAACAAACATTTTTTAAATATCTGTTTGTTGACTATGCATCTTACTGTTATTATACTAGATATGTAGATGTTTTGCAACAGATAATCTGTTTTTAAACATTTTGTTTATTTATTTTTAGAGGTCAAATATGAGCAAATTCACAAATTCTATCACGAAATACAAAAAAAGTATTATTACCCTGTTCATCCTTATCACCGCCGCATGTGGCATCCTCACCGGACTGGTAACCGTCAATTATGATTTAAAGGATTATCTGCCGAAAGATGCAAAGTCGACACAGGCATTGAATATTATGACGGAGGAATTCTCCGACGACCTTCCCAATGCCCGTGTGATGATCGACAACCTAACCGTACGGGAAGCGTTGGATTATAAAGAAAAACTTGCGGCGGTGGACGGTGTTTCTTCGGTCACATGGCTCGAAGATGCGGTCGGTATTGAAACGCTCGGTTCGGTACCGCTTGAATATCTGGATCAAAACATTGTTAAAAATTATTATCTTGACGGCAGTGCGCTTTTTTCGGTCGCCATCGAAAACGGCAAAGAGGAGAGCACTGTCAAAGCCCTTCGCGCACTGATCGAAGACAGCGCTTTACAATACGCCATATCGGGTGATGCCGTAAACACAGCATCCGCACAGGCCATGTCATCATCCGAGGTCTTAAAAGCGATGGCGATTCTGGTCCCCGTTATCATTTCTATTTTAATTATTTCCACGACTTCCTGGCTTGAACCGGTTTTATTTCTGCTTTCCATCGGCGTTGCGGTCGTAATCAACATGGGCACCAATTTGATTTTCGGGCAGGTCTCATTCATTTCAAATGCGGTCAGCCCCATTCTTCAGATGGCTGTCTCGCTGGACTATGCGATCTTTTTAATGCACAGTTTCAACGATCTGCGGCAGGAGTATGAGCCGCACGAAGCCATGAAGCGCGCCATTAAAAAGTCGGCATCGGCAATTTCCGCCAGCGCCGCAACAACCATAATCGGATTCGCCGCGCTTGCCTTTATGCGGTTCGGCATCGGTTTTGACATGGCGTTCACGCTGGTCAAGGGCGTTATTTTAAGTTTCGTCTCGGTGATGATCTTTTTGCCGGCACTCACGCTGGTCAGTTATAAACTGATGGACAAAACAAAACACCGGGCCTTCTTTTTCAATCTTGAAGGTGTCGGAAAAGTGCTGATGAAAATCAACACGCCGATTCTGATTCTCGCCGTGCTTGTCGCGGTACCCTGCTTTTTGGCACAGTCGAATGTCAATTTCAAATACGGTATGAGCGAACTTTCGGATGTCTCTGTCGTTGCGATGGACAATAGGGCCATCGATGAAAAATTCGGCAGCGATAACCAACTGGTGCTGCTGGTCTCAAAAGGTGACGCCGGCAGTGAGAAAGAACTATGCGAATCGCTTTCGAACGTTCCGCACGTGACCTCTGTGGTCTCCTATACCACCTCGGTCGGTTCCGAAATTCCGCCCGAATATCTGTCAGATGATGTTTCAAGCATGTTCTATTCCGAACATTATGCCCGAATCATCCTCTATACCGACACAACCGAAGAAGGCGATGAAGCGTTTGCGACGGTGCAGACGGTCGCGGATGTTGCGGCGCAATATTATGATACTTATTATCTCACGGGGCAAAGTGCCGTCCTGTACGATATCAAGACGGTTGTCTCGACCGACACGACAATTGTCAATTTGATTGCGATCATCGGTATCTTTTTGGTGTTGCTGATTACATTTCGGTCTCTGACGATTCCGCTGCTGTTGGTTTTTACCATTGAAACCGCCATCTGGATCAACCTCTCTTTTGCCTATTTCGCAGGCCAATCCTTTAATTTTATCGGATATCTGGTGATCAGCACCGTGCAGCTCGGCGCGACGGTCGACTATGCGATTCTGATGACCGACCGCTATCTGCACAAACGCAAAACCCTGCCGAAGAAAGAGGCCATGAAAGCAGCGCTCGGAAACAAGGTGCCTGCTGTTTTGACCTCTGCGGCGATTCTCTCGACCGCCGGATTCATTCTGGCGATGACATCGACCAATCCGATTGTATCGGAACTTGGTACACTGCTCGGAAGAGGCACCCTGCTGTCTTTCTTCATGGTTATTTGCGTGCTGCCGGAATTGCTGATTTTATTCGATAAGATCATTCAAAAGACCACTTTAAAATTAAAAGAGAAAAGAAGAGATTAGGAGAACATTTGATATGAAACGTATTTTTGCCTTTCTTACAGCCCTGACGCTGCTTTCGGGGGTCGCCATCCCCGCCTTTTCCGGCGAAACCACCTCGGAGCAGGTCATCACCCCTGCCGTCTCGACGGAAACTTCTTCAGCTTCTGAAAAAGAGGAAGTCGTATACGGCATTCTGAACGCAGACGGCACCGTCAATGATGTATTCGTTGTCAATATTTTCGACGGCGGGACATTCACCGATTACGGAAATTATACCGAGATTAAGAATTTGACCGACGCGAGCAGTATTACCCAAAACGGCGATGTGATCGCGTCATCTTCGGACACGAGCCGTTTCTCCTATCAGGGGACGCTTGCATCGAAAGACCTGCCGTGGACAATCGCAATTAAATATTTTTTAAACGGCACAGAATTAACCGCATCCGAACTTGCGGGAAAAACCGGTTCGATTGAGATCAAACTCTCTGTCACACAGAATTCCGCTATCAACAGCAGCTTTTTTGATAACTTCGCGCTGCAGATTGCGGTTACGTTAGACGAGACGCTCTGTGACAATATTCAAGCCGACGGTGCAACGGCTGCAGAGGCCTCCGGAAGCAAACAGCTCTCGTATATCGTTCTGCCGGGTAAAACCGCCGACATCTCGATAACTGCCGATGTGCATAATTTCGAAATGGACCCCATCACAATCAACGGAATCAAAATGGTGTTCAACTTTGACGTTGATACCAGCTCGTTTACAAGTCAATTTTCCGAATTGTCAGATGCTGCAAAGACGCTTGACGACGGCGCGGGAGAACTCTCGGACGGCGTCGGCAAACTTGCCGACGGTATGAACAGCTACGCCGATGGTTTAAAGGCCTATAAAGAAGGGCTTTCTTCACTGGTGGCGGGCGCTTCCGATTTAAAGGCCGGAACAGCCTCGCTCAGCGACGGGCTCTCACAGCTGACCGAACAAAATTCGGTGCTAGTCATGGGCGCGCTGGCAATTCAGCAGGCCATATTTGACACGGTTAACGCACAGCTCACCGGTATGGGACTCCCCACTCTGACCCCGGAAAATTATGACTCAATTTTATCTGCAGTTCCTACGATGGCGGCGGTCAAGACGCAGCTGGATAATGCCATTCAATTCACGCAGGGGATTATTCAATACACCGACGGCGTATATCAGTTCTCGTCAGGCGCAAAGCAACTCTCGGGCGGCACATCCGATCTATACGACGGGCTGGTTCAAATCAACGCGTCGGCACAGCAGCTTTATGATGCGGTGGTCGAATTAAACAGCGCCATTAAAGAACTGAAAAGCGGTATTTCGGATTATAAAACCGGCACCGCAGCGCTGAAAGACGGCACTGCCGATATGGACAGTGAAGCGATTGATCAGATTGATGAAATGCTTGCCGAACTCACCGGCAGCGGCGCAGTGGTCAAATCGTTTGTTTCAGATAAAAATACGTCTGTCTCCGCCGTACAATTCGTGCTGAAGACAACCGCAATCGAAATCGCGAAAACAACAGAAACCGAACCCGTTCAAACCGTTACCGAGACCTTTTGGGACAGGATTTTGGATTTGTTCGGGCTATGATTTTTCCGCAGGATTCATATATAAAACCAGCAGTTCCGAACGGCTGTGGATATTGAGCTTTTCATAAATACTGCGGCAATATACCTTCACAGTGGACGGCGCAATAAACAATGTTTGTGCAATCTGTTGGTTGGAATAACCCTGCAGCAACAATTGAACGACCTCGTTTTCCCGAGATGTTAAAAGGCTGTTAATATGATTTTCAGACGCCTCCTTTATAGAGGCGTTTTCATTTTGTTTTATTTTGAAAAAGATCGGTGCGAACAACAAGCTCGCCGCGACCAATGCCAGTGAGATCAGCGAATAAACCAATGCGTTCAGTTCTTTGAATTGAGCAAACAGAAGATAGGAAATCCCGAATCCGGCTAACAACGCCAACCCGAAGACGCAGACAAATCCGATAAACACACCCTTCCCTTTCTGTGAAACGCTGAATCCCGCCGCAGTGAGAAACAGGAAAACATAGACGATATCTGCAATTCCAAAAAAGATCATGTCCAAATCCGTGTTTATTAAAACTCCGTTGACCGCGGCGATCGAAAGTGCAAAATGCAGAATAGACGCGGCGGCAAACGCAATAAATGCATAAACCGGTGATAATTTTTTATGTACGAACAACCACCATGACAACGCGGCGGCAATCATACAGCCCATAAAATACATGTCATAATTGAGGGGCGCCGCATCATGCCCACCGTACAATTTGAAAACGCCGTTCATCCGTTCCAACACCACGAGTGCAAACAGCGCATAAATCAAAACCATTTTTCCGTTTGAAATACTCACGGACCGGTTTACCTTTTTCTCGAAATCGCCTCGTTTTAAGAACAGACCGCAGATGAAGATGCATGCCAACATTAATCCGGCGGACACGAGATACCAGTTCTTTCCCAAATGATCGGAAAACATCAGGGCGGCAAACGAAAACACGGGTTTTGCCGCAAGAAAAACCGTGATCATAATCAGTTGCCCGCGACGCTCCAGCCCGTAAGCAAACAGATATAAAAAACCGGCTGTCAGAATCCCCGAACCCAACGCCAGTGGTACCGCCGAAATCCAATCGGGTATGATTATTAAAAACGACAATAAAAACAATCCAGCGGCTGAAAAAATCACTGCCGCCTTAATCAAGAAATTGAGTTGCTTTTTAAAATCAAAAAGGAATAGAACCGCCGGAATGGAAAGACAAAACACCGAGACGAATAATGCGGTTGTCAGCACAGGCGCATCACCGTTCGGACCGACCAGTCCTAACGTGAAGGCATAGCGCACACAGAACATGATCCAAAAAATCCAGAAGCATAGGTAGGCATATATCGCTTTTTTCCCGGTCTGCATTTGCCCGTCCTCCGTTCTTTTCGAATATAAATGATCATAAAATCGGTTCGTTTCTTCCATTATATTCATTTACAACACAAAAAACAAGGGTCTGCCGAAGCAGGCCCTTGTTATACTGCCGCGGATCAATCGATCTTTGTTAAAACAATTTTCACTTTGCTCTCGGTCAGATAACCGTCGTCGATCTCGATGCTGATCTCATATCCCCCTTTGGCACCGGTGATATCATAATAATCAATTTCGAGTTCCTGCGCATTCTGCATCAATTCGAGATAAAATTCCTTTAAATCGTCTTTGGAGGCCTCGGAAAAATAGGCGATACTGAACCGGCTGTCCAAATCCCCCATCGTATAATTCATGTCTTCCACATAGGCAAGCGTGATGATGTCATAAGGGAAATCGTCGGGCATTTGACGTTTCCATGTCTCCCCGAGATCCACTTTATTGCTCAGCAGCCGAAACGAAGCGACGACCACATCAAATTCGGTGCGCACATCCTCGACGTATTCCTCCTGCATTGTGACAATCAGATCATACCGATACCCGTCTTTTAAAGCGATCAGATCGATGGTTCTGAGTTGTTGACCCAAAATCGTTCTACTGATTTCCACCAGTAAAGCGGGATATCCTTTCAGTGTCATCTCTTCCCGGCGATATACCGTGATTTCCGGATCGTTATCCTGCCAAGCGGTCTTGAGCCATTCCTCAAACTCCTCGGCGCTCATAAATTCGGGTTCCTGAATCTTCACAACGGCCTTGTCGCCGCTCAGATGGGTCAGCGAGACAAACTCATCATATTCGGTCTCCTCAGTCAGAAGCAGTTGGTTATAGGTGAACGCAAATCCGTATTGCTCCGAGATATATTCGTTTGCGCCTTCCGTCGTTTTAACGTTGCTTTCGACCGTGCTGACAACACTCTGTGTGCTGCCCGTGCTTTCGGTTTGGGTACTCTGTTCGCTTTTTAATCCCCCCGGGCCGATACAGCCCGAAACCGTCAGCGCCGCAAGCAATACGGCAAAACCGAAAATCGTTCCCTTTTTGTGTTTCAACATTTTTCACTCCTATTCATCCATGTACAATTCGTCATTGGTATTGGGGTCTTTTCCGACAACGATATAATTTCGGATCGTGAGTTCTTTTGTCTTGGGGTTGAAGAGGATCAAAACGCAGTCATAATGATACCCGGATGCCGGATTGGAAACGCCGTCGTCCGGCACGACCCTTAAATAATATTTAATCAGACAGTTGTCCCAATTCACCTGAACATCCGGTGCAAATGCATAACTGCCGGGCAAGTTGGGATAAACCGGGTCGCATACTTCAATACCATCCGAGAGAATCACGATTTTTTTGATGTAAACCATGGTTTTATTGGAACTGTGGAATCCCATCGAAATCGGAACGTCGGTCGGGAAAATCATCGAGACCACATTGATGCCGAGATCTAAAAGTTCATTATTGGTGCTGATCAGGTCGGTCGGGCTCCAAGTGCCCGATACGCTGTTATAATTCCAATAATCCGGTGTGGTCTCAACGCTGAGGTGATTGATGCAGGAATCCGTTGCGGTGACAAATGTTTTAAACCCGAACGGGCCGTAAATTGACCGCACTTCATACCCCTGTGTGAACATGGTACTCGGCACCGAAGCGCATTCCGCCCATGCGACGACTTTGATATCCGCGCTTGACAGCACATCACCCATGCCCGTTTCCGCGGATTCGGTCATAAACGAGAAGTTCCATTCGGTCTCAAGGCCCCTGTAGAAATCCAGACCCTGCTCCTTATAAAGACCCTGCCCGCTTACCCGAACTCGGATGTTTTCGACGTGTTGTGCGGAGATTGGAAAATACGTCGCGAAGAATCCCTCGGCATCGGAATAAGCCGTCGCAAGAACCTGCCCATCCGTTGTGAAGGCCTCAATTTTCATTAGGGAAATCGCCGCATACCCGTCTCCGAACACATAGCCGCTCAGATAAGTTAAATCCGTGGTGTTCATGGCAATATTCACGGTTTTATTCTCCGCCAATGAAAGGTCGATTTTTTTGTATACGGGCGCGTATCCGGCAAAACGATATTCGATCTCATGGTTTCCTGCCGATATTTTAAAGGTATATACCCCGTTTTCGTCGGTATAGGCCTTATAATTGGTGTCTTTGACCGTGACTTTGACGCCTGACAACGCAGAACCGGACGCGGATGTGACCGTTCCGGAAATGTACGAGAAATTGTCCAAATAGATACTGGCCAGATCGCTTCCGTTTCCCTCATAAAGCTCGTCTTCGTATGTCTGAACATTATATCCGGTTCTTCCGGCCGATGCCGTATAAGACCCGAACGGTACATCAACGAAGGTACAGTATCCGTATGCGTCGGTTATCGCATTCGTCGTCTGTTCTCCTGCGGCAAGCGTAACCTCCGCGTTTGAAATCGGATCATACCCCAGATTACGGACTCGGACGACAACGACACCCCGATTGGTTCCGGCGACGACATTCAACCGTTTCGGCCCGGCGGTGTTATTGGTCTCGTCACTCTCGGCAATCAGATTACTCGCATCCACTGTCACCGAATAATCCAATCCGCCCATTCCGGAGGGAATTCCTTCGCCCGTTATGCCTGTCATAGCTGCTTCCGTAACCGTTTCATCCTCGACCACCGGGATTACATACGGCACATTGAGAGACACCGAACCGTATGACGGGATATCGACCGTTCGGGTTGCATAGATCACATCATCGATTAAAAACCGAATTTCCGCATTTGATACCGGCAATGCGCCTGAATTTACAATGATCGCGGAAAGTTCAATGGCAGAACCCGCATACAATGTTTCGCCCTCGTTGCTGATGGAAATTGCGCCGACCGTGAGATCCGCTTCCGCCAATGTCAAGGTCTGCCCGGCGGTATTATCACTCAAATCATCATCGCTCTGCGAAGAACCGGGTGTGATTGAAAACAAAAACTCAAGATCGCCGGAAAAATCATCGGGTACCGTCCATGTGTCTTGGAATATTTTATACTGCCCGCCGTCAATGGATCCGCTGTACAGTGCGTTGTTCGGGTCAAGCGCAGTACCGTTGACGCTGAAGTCCTCGGAAAATCCGGAGGCCGCCTGCGCGGAATTATTTTTAACCGCCGCGAAAAGCTGAATCGTCTCTCCCGGCACTAAGACAGACGGCAGAGACCAGACACTTTCAACCGACAGATCGGTAATTTCCGTTCCGCCCGAACTTTCGGGAATTAAAACGGTCGCGATGTTATTATCCTCCTGATATTCCGAAAACAGACCCCCGGCATCCGCCACAACATGGACTTCCAGCGGCCATGTCACGTCATTGGGCAGACGATACAGGCAATTCACCTCAGCCATATACGGCGCACTGACCGAACCGGCTTTGATGGGTTCATAAGCAACGCCGTTGATCACAAACACATATCGCAATTCGTCACTCGTATCACCGAAAGACACGGGGCTGTTTTTGAAGACATCGCATGTCAAATAGACCGCATTGGAGCGGTATTCCCAACTGATACCCTGTGTTTTCACAAAATAGTCACACGGTGTGACTGCCAACGTCAGCGAACCGCTGCCTCCGGTTTCAAGAGAAACATGAAAATCGATCTCGTCGGTTGCGCTTTGCGGAACGCAATATTGAAAATTTAATATAGCGGTGCCGTTTGGCTTCGTGAGATAGCATTGCTTATCCCCGATTTTTATGCCACCCGCATAAAAATAAGCGCGCAGATAGGAACCGGCCTGGCCCGAAACCGAGGCGTGCAGTGTGATGGTCTCACCGGGTACCAAAGCCCTGCCTTCCAAATCGGAATCGGCGTAGACCGATAAAATCACAGCTTGCCCGGGATATTCATTCGCAGTGATGTCGGCACCTGTAATGGTTACCGACTTTACGGCTGTGTTGTCGGATTCGTTGATTTCATTGCTGATTTCTCCGGCGATGACTTCCGCTTTAAATTCGTCGGAAACCGTATTCCCTTTTTCCACCGTCTCGTATGCCTCAAACGGCATATTGCAGTTTGCTTTTACCGTGATATAATTGTCGGAGGCATCCATGAAAAACGGAACTTTATCAAGCTGTATTCCGCCGATCGAGAAAACCACAAACCCGCTCGCTGCGGTTGATGTGCTTTTATGCACTTTCGCCTGCACCTTGATGATTCCGCCGGGCAGCAGCTTAGAAGAGCCGCCGGATGTCAAGCACTGCAAATCTCCCGTTGATAAATAAAAATCGACATCACTCTGGCCCAATCCGGAAAATTGCCCGCTTTCACCCACTGTCGTGCCGATATCCGTTTCCGTATCTCCGGCGCCTTCGGACAAATCGCATCCGCTCACCGCAAATTGTGAAAACAAGAACAAAATGCTGAAAAGGAAAGCTGCGGTTTTCAAATAAGACCTTTTCATGTTCCCCTCCTAATGCCATCTTTAAAATGGCGCAGCAAAAACCGTTTCGTCGAAATTTTCGTTCAGGCCGACGAATGAATAGGTCTGCGTGACCGCATTTACCGCTTGCGGACGCTCACTGTATGAAGAATTTCCGTATAATGTCACATAAATGACACTGTCGTTGTTTACGCCGAATTCGATCTCTGTATAATAGTATCCCGCCTGCGCGGTATCTTTTTTATAAAATTGATCGATATTGTCGATGGTGAAAATCACATATTCGCCGTCTGCACTGACGGTTCCGCTATCCGCACCATTGAAATCCCAGTTGTAAAAATCGCTGTAATATGCGGGCGGCATTATGGGTTCATAACTGGTGTTTTTACTGAAACTGTACTGTAATGCCTGCTGTTCGTCGGCGATCACACGGAATTTTATAGAACCCCCGTCATATTCATCACTGCGAAATTGATTTCCCAATTTCCAAATTTCAAAGGATTTTGCGTCCGCCGGCGTATTGTCATAGACGGCATAGGTGACAAGACATTTCAAATGCAAAGAATCGGCGTTTAAAAATTCCTGCAAATTCGCTTTCGCGCGCTCGGCACTTAATGGCTCTTCCGGCTCAGAGGAAGCGATTTCGCTTGATTCCGAAACAGTTATTACCGATGATTTGGATTCTTCCGATAGTACAGATAAAAGTTCCGTTTCGCTTTGATTCCCCGAACATCCGTAAAAACCAAAGCACAGCAGAATCACGATCAGACAAACAGTCCGGCGCATCTGTTTTCACCCTTTCCGAATTTATGGAAACACTATATTTATATTATGCTGTATTTATGCTCAAAGCAATACCACTAAAGTGGTATTTGACGGTTTCAATTCGTTCATTTTGGCTATATTCGACCTGATTTAAATTTTCATTCACTGACTGAGTTATGCCATCTCTTTATATAAAGAAAGTTTCCGTCTCTATTATAAATAAAACCTATAACGTGTGTTTAAAAAACAAAAAGCGCCCACTTTCTGTGAGCGCGGCTTAATAAGATTACGAACCCGAAAGAATCGCGCTTATGCACGATTCTTTTTACAGACGAAGGGATTTCGAATTTTCGGAACCCCTTCGTCTGTTTTGGAGCTGGCAAAGGCGCCAAAGCGTCGATAAATCGACGCTCAAAACACCCGACCTGCTAATTAAGTTTTTTATTCCCATATAAAATAAAAACCAGAACGCGTGTATAAAAACAAAAAGCGCCCACTTTCTGTGGGCGCGGCTTAATAAGATTACGAACCCGAAAGAATCGCGCTTATGCACGATTCTTTTTACAGACGAAGGGATTTCGAATTTTCGGAACCCCTTCGTCTGTTTTGGAGCTGGCAAAGGTGCCAAAGCGTAGATAAATCGACGCTCAGAACACCCGATCTGCTGATTACGAATCAGCGAGGTCTGTTTGCAGACCTTCTCTACACGACTGAGCTATGCCGGCAGATATTTAAAAATAAAAACTCCCGAAATCTGAGAGTTTGTTTGGAGCTGGCAAAGGTGCCAAAGCGTCGATAAATCGACGCTCAGAACACCAGACCTGCTGATTAAGTTTTTTATTCCCATATAAAATAAAACCCAGAACGCGTGCATAAAAACAAAAAGCGCCCACTTTCTGTGAGCGCGACTTGTCAGCGGTGACTCACCGCTGGAGCTGGCAAAGGCGCCAAAGCGTCGATAAATCGACGCTCAGAACACCCGACCTGCTGAATACGAATCAGCGAGGTCTGTTTGCAGACCTTCTCTACACGACTGAGCTATGCCGGCAGATATTTAAAAATAAAAACTCCCGAAATCTCGAGAGTTTGTTTGGAGCTGGCAAGGTGACTTGAACACCCGACCTGCTGATTACGAATCAGCTGCTCTACCAACTGAGCTATGCCAGCATTTTTAACCGACGACCTGTTGATTACGAATCAGCGAGGTCTGTTTGCAGACCTTCTCTACACGACTGAGCTATGCCAGCAAACGCGCATTATTTTAACATGTTCCCCTCTTTTTGTCAACTCTGAATTTCGGCAAAAAATATTTTAGGAATTTTTTTCTAAAACCTATTGACAAAAAAATGTTACAGTGGTAACATATAGATAGTTACAGCTGTAACGCACAATTTAAAACCGGAGGAAATGCCGTATGAACGATAAATCTTTTGATAAATCCTTTGATAAATCATTGAAAATCACCGATTCCGAATCCGAGGTCATGAAAACGCTCTGGACAGCCGGAAAACCTTTGCCCGTTTCGGTTATCACAGACGAATTATCAAAAAAATGCGGTTGGGATTCTTCCACTACCCGAACACTGCTGCGCCGGCTTTGCCAAAAGGATGCGGTAAGAGCAGAAAAGAAAGAGATCTTTTATTATTCTCCGATCGTCACGGAACAGGAATACAACCTCACAAACACGCAGCAGCTGATTGATCGGCTTTACGGCGGCAGCGTGAAAGACCTCGTGGCGGCGATGCTGTCGCAAAACAGATTGGGCGACGACGATATCGCCGAACTGCGCGAGATGTTCAAGGTCGAGAACCCGGAGGATCAAAATGAGTGATTTAACATTACTGTTATTATCCCTTTCCCTTTCAGGTACCGTGATCGCGGGATTGATCTTTGCGGTTAAGGCGCTCTGGAAGAAAAATCTCTCAAAATCGGTGTTGTATTATCTCTGGCTGATCGCATTGGTTCGTCTGGTACTGCCGTTCTCGTTCGAAGGCGCTCTGCTCGACCGAATCTATGCCGGGAACAGTCAAACAGCGGTCTCCGCAGTCACATCGGTCGAAAACGCCACACCGATCACTTCGTCTAATTCGGTTTTCTCCGTACCGGCGGTCTCGGAATCCTCTGCAGTTCAGATTGTTGAAGTCGTTTCAACACCCGCTGCTGTTTCTGCGGAAACCGCAGTTGAAACAACAACCGTTCCCGCCGAAACACAAACCGCCGCAGAGACGACAGTAAAACGATCTGTCGGTTTTATGGAATTGATCCCTTATCTCTGGGCAGCCGGTTTTGCGGCGTTTTGCGGTTTTACTTTGATCAGTTACAGTATATTTACTGCGAAATTGAAAAAGGTCAACAGAACAGCGGATGAAAATATCCAAAACATTGCCGCACAACTCGGATGCAAACTGAAAATCCATCAAAATCCGTTGGCGAAAACACCGATGCTGATCGGTTTATTCCGTCAAAGCATTGTCCTGCCCGACGTGATTTATACGAAAAACGAATTAGTAGGCGCTTTAACACATGAGCTTACGCACAAACGCCGCCATGATTTGCTGTATAAATGGTTCGCGCTTTTTGTGAACGCAATTCACTGGTTCAATCCGATCGTATGGTTGGTTCGCCGTGAAGTCAGCCGTGACTGCGAACTCTCCTGCGACGAGGCCTTAATTAAAAACCTGCAAAACGATGAAAAACAGATTTACGGCGAGACACTGATCAATCTCGCCGCCGCACACCGTTATCCCGCAGGCGTCATCGCCACGACACTCTGCGAGGAAAAACGGACCCTGAAAGAAAGGTTGGGTGCCATTATGACATATCAGAAAAAAGGATTTAAAAATAAAGTTATGAGCTGCGTTTTAATCGTTGCCGTAACCGCCTCCGGTATGTTGATGGGCGCATGTGTTCCGAGCCAGAAGCATCTCGCCTATCCCGAATCCATCAGCATTCTTAAAAGTGACTTTTTCTCGTATTCAAGTTCGGATATGAACAATGCCGCCAAACAGCAATGGCTGGACGAGATGGCTGAACATTACGGTGTTCAATTTAAAATCTATTCAGACAACAAAAACTATATGGAAAGTACCGATGTCTCATCCGAAAGCGGCGCAACGGACTCCGAAACCACATCTTCCGCTTCGGAGGAACAGACAACCGATACATTTACCGGTTTAATCTCAGTCAGAACAAACAGTGTATTGAATTCTTATGTTGAATATGACTCTGTCATGCCTTTGGATGAATATCTTGCCAATAATCCGACTTGGAATGCCCTGCCCGATGATTTTAAATCTCTATTTGAAATAAACGGTCATATCTATGCGATTCCCACTTCGGCTAGCCAGACATATAGCGTCCGCATCATCAGTAACAAAGCACTGGCTGCGACCGGACTCACCGTAACCGATCTCGATTCGTTCAACAATTTCGCTATGACTTATTTACAGGAATATGGCAATGCCGCCATTGGCAGCGTCAGTGTAAGATCAACGACAGATATTTTGAATGCATACGGGCTTTACACCGATTATTCCGGATTCACGATGTTCAATTATGACCCGACAGCCGATTGTTTTGTGGACTGGCTAACGAAACCCGCTGCCATTGAAGCGTTGGAATATCTGCGCGAACTCTATAATACCGGCGTAATTTCTGTTGATTATACACCGGACTATACAAAATTTGAAAACGGACTTATCGCTTCGGGATATAGCCAAAATTATTATATTCCAACTACCTTTTTCTACACAGAACACGAAAATTCTACCGAATTGTATAATTTGAATTCCGAATACCCGCAAATCATTGTCTCTTCCGTCAACGGTTTCGCCATGACGCCAGACACCCCGCAGCCCCAAGAAACTGTCAATTTACTAATTGATATGCTGTTCGGCTCTCAGGAAAATTATTTGGAATGCTGGCTAGGTTCCTCGGACAATTATACCTTGAACAGCGACGGAACAATTACGGTTAATATGGTGCAGAATTCCGACGGTGACTATATAATCCCCAGCCTGCCGAGCTTAACAGGCGGATTGCCGGATATCTTCCCCTATTCGGATGCGGATATCTACTACGGTCAAGACGGAGTCATCGACACAAGTACGGACACTTATACCGGCAAACTAAACGCATTTTTAAGACAAAAAAGCGATGCAATCAATTCCGGGGAGATGATCAAGATTCCATTGGCGTATCAGCTATACCAAAGCATGAAATCATCGACCTATTATGAAAATAAAAACGCCGCTTACAAGCTATATTTAAAATACTTCCAAAACGCAATCTTTGATTCCGATCAAACGGTACAAGAGATTGTGGACGAATACCGCGCAGCGATGCTCGAACTGGGAGGAAATCAAATGCTCGATGAGATGAATGCCGCCATCGGCAAAACCACCGCATATTATTACGGATGATTCATCCGTATTGATAAGGACTTCTTATATACCTACTGACAGCATACTACACCCCACCATCGTAAAGCGGACGTTCATAACGCCCGCTTTACACTTTTAAACCGATTTTAATCGTTTTAACAGATATTGACATATTTAGTGTAAAATGTTATTATGTGAGCAATCGCAATATCCGGAAAATCTCTTCACTTTAAAAATGAAAGGCGGTTCGGATGATGAAAACGTTATTATCCAAAATTCTCAGCTGCGTTTTGACAATTTTTCTGATTGTTTCTTCGGTGTTTATAAGCAGCTGCGGCGCTTCCGAAACCTCAAACGCGCTGTTTCCGAAAGCCGACAAACGCGATTATCCCCAGTCAATGGACATTGCATTCCCCGGATTCTTTTATCGCAACAATGCTTATGACGCCGAGAGTGGAGATAAATGGCTTGAGGATATCTCGACCCGGTACGGTGTTGATCTGAACGTCACTACCAATGCTAACGATGCAAGCGGTATTATCAAGTCATTATTGACCGGAGGACATACCGCAGAGGTAGTCACCGGTTTTGCCTTTATGAATACTACCAATTTGGTGGATATGTATGCCAATCCCCAATACATCCTTCCGCTCGAAGATTATCTCGCTGATAATCCGGTCTGGCTGTCACTGCCGCAGGAAGTTCGCGATGCTTTTACAGTAGACGGCCATATCTGGGCCATTCCCTGTTCTTATTATAATCTCACCCCTCAACTGCGCATTTATGACTCCGAAATTCTGGACACACTCGGAATACAGGCACCGACAACGCTGGATGAATTCGCTGATTTCACCCAACAAGTGAGCATATTGCAAAAAAGCGGCGGAACCGACGTCACGGATATTGTTCCCATGTGCAGTTATCCCTACTATTGCGCTTCGGATATTCTGCGTGCTTACGGCGTCTATACCTCAGGCTACGGAATGATCGGTTACGACCCGATTGAGGGCTGTGTAACCGACGGATTTTTGAAGCCGGATGCCGAGGAAGCGCTTGAATATCTTCGTAACCTCTATCAAAAAGGCGTTTTTAATATGACCGATTATATCGGAACCAGCATCACTTCATATCGAAGCGCTCTTTATGCGCAAGAAAATTTCGCTACTGCTTACTGCAGCGGTTATAGCTCGAACATGGCCTATATGGGAGCGCTTAGTAAATACGACTGTACCACCGGAATGAATCGCAACGGTACTGTTTGCCCGCAAGTGCTTGATACGTCTTTTTCGGGATATGTTTTAGCCGCAAACACAGCTGAGCCGGAGAAGTGCGTCAACTTTTTGCTTGATCTGTTTTTCGGATCGAGTTATAACTACTGCGAGACACGGTATGGTTCCGAAAAGAATTATACAATTAATTCCGATGGAACCATCGATGTTAATCTTACGGAAGACGGGCTTTATCCCACGATCCCCAACCTTCTCTGGCGCATAGACGGATTGAATATGGGCGATGAATACGGTGGTTATAACAGCTCTCTATACGGAGACGCTGCTTCCCAGTATAATACCGGTGTTGCCCTGAGTGAACTGCGTAAAAATGCAATTGAAAACGGTACGGCTGTTGAAGTACCCGTTGTGAATCAATTCGCAGTACGGTTGTCATCATGGTATACAAGAGACATGTATCAAAATATCCTACTGGCGGCAAGTGACTGCTTCGTGAACGCCATAACCGACGATACCAAGACCGTGAAAGAAGTGCTGAATGAATACCGCACCGCCATGCGCGGATACGGCGCTCAGCATCTGCTTGACGACGCAAACTCAATTATCGGCAAAACCGGCGTTCAAACCTATTGATTTCTCTCTGCGACAATAAATATCCCCCGGTAAAACCGGGGGTTTTTCATAGACGGGCAAAGCCCTA
>DAOSWV010000032.1 GCA_035380125.1 Oscillospiraceae bacterium | reverse complement strand
TGCCATACGATTTCAAACGCATTGATTGTCGTAGCGGCTTTGGTTTTCGGCAAACTCGATTTCGGGAAATCAATCTGTCTTGCGGTGCAGACCGGGTTTGATACCGACTGCAACGGGGCTACCGTCGGCTCGATTGTCGGAATGGCAATCGGAGCGGCAGGGATTCCGAAACACTGGACTTCGGTTTTTAACGAGAGAGTCGATACCTCGATTTTCGGCGTCGGAACCGTGTCCGTTGACGAAATGGTTGAATTGACAATAAAACATATCAAAGCTTGAACTAAGTTGAAGATGACTGAAAGGGACTATGCGAGTTTATCGCATAGCCCCTTTTAATGGTGTACCTATTGAAATATGGTAAAAAATATGATAAAATAATGTCAGATACAGGGTATTCCGGAAAAAATGAGGGAAGTTCATGCTTGCGATTTTATTAACGTTTATCGACGACGATGAAGATCGGACATTTTTTACACAATTGTATCAGAATAATGAGAAATTATTGTTTATCATCGCAAACGGGATTTTGCATTCGCAAGCGAAAGCTGAAGAAGCAGTTCAGGATACTTATGTAAAAGCCATCGAACATTTGGCACAACTCAAAGGGAAAAGCAGCGAGGAACAAAAAGCCTGGCTTATCGTAGTGGTAAAACATGTTTCCGTCAATTTTATGAAGAGAGAAAAGAAGATTGAATATTTCGATTTCGGAGAAAACAAATTTGAAAGATATACAATCGACTTTTCGGGTGAGATCAATTATAACAGATTAAAGCAATTGATCCGGGAGCTGCCGGATGCATATCAGAACATTCTCTATCTGCGCTTTGTGTGTGAATGGAGTTACAGTGAAATTGCCGCAGAACTGGGTATTAATGTGAATCTCGTCGGTACAAGAGTGCTGCGCGGGAGAGAAATATTGATTCAAAAATTGAAGCAGGAAGAAATCAAAAAATAATTACGTATTAATTTACATTTAGTGTAATAAATTGGCTTTTATAATTGTTTTATTATCGGGGAGCAAAGATGCTGCGGCCCGATTTTTTAAACTGTGTAAAGGAGGGGATAAGATGGATGGGATAAAATTCGATGAGGCTTTAAAAGACATACTGGTCGATTCGGTACTTGATGAGTATGCCAATGTAATTGCAAAAAACGAGATTTCATTCAGCCGGCAGTATCTGAAAAGAAAAAAAAGAATGCTTCGCAATCCGGAGAGATTCTTAAAAAAGAAGAGTCCTCCGTATCATGTCAAAATCATACGGGCGATCGTCGCTGCAACTTTGATTGTTTTGATGGCGCTTGCTGCAGGTGCCGCGTTAATTCCCTATAAAAGAAATTATAAGATGGAACGGTATCCGGCATATATTCAAATTGAAATTCTGCAAGACAGGGACTGTACTGTAAATATCGAATACGGCGATTTTTATCCAAAATATCTGCCGGCGGGATTTTATGAAAACACCGACAGAAGAAGTAAAGTATCTAACTTTATCAATTATCAATTCCTCGGGCCTGACGAAACGGTGATAAGCCTTCGGGTACAGGGGCTTACCGGCGGTTCGGTTATGTGTTTTGAAAACGAACACGGCGTTTTCAGTGAGGGTAAATTGAATCACAGAGCAGCCATTATCAAGAGTTCATTAAAGAATGGTTGCCCAAACGAAATTATATGGTTTTCCAAAGATGGGACAATTATGTTTGATTTATGCTCCACAATCAATTTAGGGGAACTGGAGAAAATCGCAAAAACCATACATTAAAAATTTTTGTTTAAATTGTAGAACCAACGCATCCATTAGGAAATAAATGGACGTTAAAATTTTGACGGATGCTATATTTGGCAAACAATTTTTTAATTTGGCTTGAAATATAAAAAGCAAAAAAACTTATAAATAAGCCAAAAACCGAGATATTTAAATAAAATGTCGAAATTTGTCGAAATAAAAATTTAAATTTTTTTTGCGTTTATGTGAGAAAATGACCCTTTCAATTGTTTATATAATCGGAGGGTAACTCTAACGCATGAAGTACCTATAAGTTTCAGGAGGGCAGCTATGAAAAAGCACTTAAATCGATTGATCTTTATGAATGATCGGCCTTGCCTGTAAGTGCGGGGCCAAAGCTGTGGCAAAGACATCATATGTTTTGCCAAAGATGAATCAACCTTAGGACGGCGCCAAAATGCGGGTTTCTCTTGGGAACGGAAACGTGCGGTGATGCCGAATGATGAACGGGTTTATGGAAAATCATTGCTTGTGTTGCCTTAGGAACCCGAGGCAACTGAATCAAACTTTATCATCAATGAGGGAGCGTATGGAGAATATGTTGAATTTCGGAAAATACCAATACAAAACGGCTTGTGAAAAATATACGAATTGCCAAGCGGGTGAACACGAGGGATATGCGATTATCGGACGTGAGCGTTTTAAACGGGGAATATGCATGCTTCAGGATGTTACCACTTCGCGTGAGACTGCAGATAAATTGGTACAGTTGATGAACAGCAATCAAGTGGATCTGTGTCACATGCAGGATGTCACAGAGGATTTATTGGTTGTAGTCGGATAAAGACGAATTAAACAACTTAATATTGTACATAAAAAACCCGAACGCCCGGCGAAAGCCATACGTTCGGTTTTTTTATGTCTTGGATGGATTTACGATTACATGCGTCTGTCCTAAACAACGGACGGCATTTGATTGGCGGACGTGAGCTTTTATGTCATGCTTTTTTATCGGTTTCTCTTTTGACCTTGTTCCGGTCGCGTTTGGCGCGGATGTGCTTTTCGCGCGTACGCTGTTTGTGATCTTCGGGGCGCACCGGCTTGAGCCCTGCAGCCTCGAGCGCGCGTGGCCACGGACCTAAAAACGCCTTGATCGCCACTACCGCCTCGATATCAAAATCGCTGCGCTGGGGATAACGTTCCGTTCCCTGTGCGGTCAGCGATTGTTGCTTTTCGCGCAGAAGAGCGATACAGATGTCTCTGGTATATTTCTGATCGGCCATAAAAAGCTTCCTTTCTGTGGAACAATCGAGTATTCTATATCCCATCCTACCACGGTGCAAAAGCAAAGTCAATTTTAAAGAATGCGGCTTAAAAACTCCTTTGTGCGTTCGTTCTGCGGATTATTGTAAATATCCTCCGGCGTACCTTCTTCGACGATTTTACCCTCGTCCATGTAGATGATACGATCGGCGACTTCGCGTGCAAAGCCCATCTCGTGCGTCACGACGATCATTGTCATGCCGTCGGCGGCCAACTTTTTCATGACCAGCAGAACATCCCCGACAAGTTCCGGATCGAGTGCCGAGGTCGGTTCGTCGAACAGCATGATCTTCGGATTCATAGCCAGCGCGCGTGCGATTGCCACCCGCTGCTTCTGACCGCCCGAGATCATCGACGGATAGGTATCGGCTTTGTCTAGCATACCGACTTTATCAAGCATTTTTTCACCGATTTTGGTTGCATCGGATTTGTCCATCTTCTTGACTTGCGTCAGGCCTTCGGTCACATTGCCCATGACTGTCATGTGCGGAAACAGATTGAAGTGTTGGAACACCATACCGACCTCTCGGCGTACCAGATGCAGTTTTTTGGTTTTGACGGTGAGTTCGTCACCGTCAATGGTGATCGTGCCTTTTTGGGGTTTTTCGAGGAAGTTGATGCAACGCAGCAGTGTGCTCTTTCCGGATCCGCTTGCGCCGATAATAACCACGACTTCACCTTGAAAAACGGTGAGGTCGATGTTTTTAAGCACCTGTAATTTTCCAAACCATTTATTCAGATTTTTGATTTCGATGATTTTTTCGTTTTGCTTCATATTATACCACCCTCTTGAGATCGCCGGCGCGCATTTTCTTTTCGATCAGGTTGGCAAAAACGGTCAAAATTGTCGTCATGATCAAATAGTAAATTGCCGCGATGGTCAGCATTTCCATCATGCGGAAGTTGGACGAAGCCATCTGACGTGCGTGCAAAAGCAGTTCGGGCACCGTAATGGCACTGGCCAGCGATGAGTCCTTGAGTGCGATGATGAACTGATTACTGAGCGGGGGAATAGATCGCTTGACTGCTTGCGGCAGAACGATGCGCTGCATGACCTGGCTCTGGGTCATGCCCAATGAGATGCCTGCCTCGCGTTGGCCGCGATCAATCGACTGGATGGCTCCGCGGACAATCTCGGCGATGTAAGCACCGTTATGGATGCCCAACGCGATGAAAGCCGAAGGCAGCGCATCGATTTTGACCACATTTACCAGACCGTTATAGATGAACAGCAGCTGCAGCAGAAGCGGGGTGCCCCGGATCAGCCAGATGTAGAATTTTGCGGGGAGCTGGACGATTTTGAAGCGCGAGATACGCAGCATGCCGAACAGCAGGCCCAGACCGAGGCCGATTAAAATGCCGAAAAACGTGACGCGGACCGTCATCCACGCATATGGCAAAAAGGATGTAAAGTATTTCGGAATGACCGAAAAGTCCCATACGCCCATAATTCATTACCTTCTTTCTGTGTCGAAGGGGAATCTGTTTATACAACGGATTCCCCTTCGAAAGCATTGTTTTAATTGAGTTTTGGGCTTATTTTACGGTGATATCCGCACCGTTGTGCCATTTTTCACTGATGGATTTCATCGTGCCGTCTGCAAACATATCCGCGAGGATTTCGTTGAGTTTTGTCAACAGGGTATCATCGTCTTTATTGATGGCAATGCCCATCTGCTCCAGCCGCAGGATATTGCCGGCCAACACCAGATTCTCGCCGCCTGAAATATCTTGTATCGCACCCAGCGCCACCAGACGATCGGTAATGACACCGTCAATCCTGCCGTTGATCAGATCCATGAGTGTTGCATTGTCGTCCTGATACAGACGGACATCCGCGCCGAGGGCTTCAGCGTCGCCCACGAAGTTTGTACCGGTTACAACACCGATTGATTTTCCGCTCATTTCGGAGGGATCTGTAATGCCGGAATCAGCACGTACGACGAGCTGAGCGCCCGAATAATAGTAGGGGCTGGTAAAGTTAACGATTTCGAGGCGGGCATCGGTGATGGCCATACTACCTAAAATGCCGTCAAAACGCTTGTTGCGCAGGCCTTCGGTCAAACCGTCCCAGTCGCCGGTTATGTAATCCAATTCAACGCCGAGGCGTCTGGCAATCTCCGCGCCCACATCGACGTCAAAGCCGACGACATTGCCACTTTCATCAAAATAATTGAACGGGGGATAACCGCCGCTGCCGATAAAAGTGATTTTCCCGGCATCCAGAACACGCTGTAAACTGTCTTCTGTCGAAACGCTCTCAATTGAACTCGCGGGAACGGAACTGCTTGTTCCGTTTGCGCACGCCGAAAGCAATAAAGCCAAAGACAATACGACAGCAAGCAGGATGCTTGTTTTTTTAATTCTTTTCATGATTTGTTTCGCTCCTTATGATGTATTTTGCACCGGAGCCACGCTCGGAGCAACTGACATCTTATTATACAATAAAAGTTGTCAGATGTCAAACCGAATAAGCTCGAATCCTGTCGAGAGAAAAAGAAAATAAAAAAAGCCCCGCAAAGCGGGGCGTGCGAAATTTGAGTTTGAAAAGACGGAGCGGTTTATAGGTAAAGCAATTTTACGTAATTACGTTCCGGAAACACAGGTTATCTTCCGTTGACAAAAGCCCAGACGGTTTCGGCACATTTGACGTCGCCGACAAAAACGATGGTGTCATCGATCTGAAAGGCCGCATACGGGCCGGGAGAGAGAATGATGCTGTCTCTACGGCGGATGGCGATGATGGTCGCGGAGGTGTTTTGCCAGAACATGACCTCGCCGACGGTTTTTCCGAGCAGTGTTGAGGTCGGCTGTACTTTGACCTCGTAGCTGTTAAAGGGGGACGCGGTGGTGAATTTTTGATTGATACGCACGATCGAATCGCTGATATCGGCGATCTGTCGACTGATATCGATCTGTTGAGCAAGCAGTTCCATCAATTTTTTCTGATGGATGCGAACGTCGTTTTGCTCACCGAGTTTTTCGACGTATTCCCGGGCTTTTTGCGCCGACAGGATAATCGTTCCGCTGTTGGGGCGGTTTTCGACAACGCCGACGTCTTCGAGCAGTTTCATCGACCGGCGGATGGTCTCGGGCGAGACGCCGTATTCGGAAGACATGACCGAACGGCCATGTACCTTGGTGTTTTCTTTGAGCGCACCCTTGCTGATGCGGACTGCGATATCGAGTGCGATTTGGGCGTAGATGGGGGTCATAATGCCTCTGCTCATATTAAAACATCCCTTCGTCGGTTTGAATCAATATCCTTTTTCAGTATAGCAAAAACCACTCGAAAAAACAATATCAGTTATATATACATAGTGTATAAAAATGCCGCTCGTTTACAGAGCGGCGAAATATTTTAAAAATGAAATGATTATCCGATAAACATCTGAGTCCAGTAATAACCCTCTTCGACAAAGCCGACGCCAATTTGGGTGTAACCGGCATTCAGGATATTCGCACGGTGGCCGCTTGAGTTCATCCAGCCGTCGAAAACACTGCGCGGGGTCGTGTAGCCCATGGCGATGTTCTCGCCGGCCGTCCGATAGGTGATACCGAAGTTTTTCATCATTGTGAACGGCGAGCCGTAAGTCGGGCTCGTGTGCGAGAAATAGTGTTTATCGTGCATATCCTGCGACTTATAGCGCGCCACGCGGGCCAGTTCCCAGTTGATCGTCAGCTCTTTCAGACCGTAGGCTTTACGGGTCTGATTGACCAGGTTCACAACCTCTTGTTCGAAGGCGAGTACGGATGCCGGGGGCAACGGGATTGTGATAATCTGATCGGGATAGATCAATGCGGGATTGGTGATCTGCGGATTGGCCGCAATAATCTCACTGATACCCACCTGGTATCGGACGGCGATTTTCCACATGGAGTCGCCCTTGATCACTTTATAGGTGGTGGTCTGTGCGGCTATCGGGAAGACCGATATCATAAACAGCAAAATTGATGCCAAAAGAATTGACAATGTCTTTTTGAATTTTAGTTTCAAATTCACACCTGCCTGTATTGAAATGACATGCAATCAATTATGATTGCTTTGATAGTATGCGTAAAAAGCATTATGGATTTTGCCCGAAATGCGCAAATGTCTGCCATTTCGCATGGAAACGTCTCCGAGGCTTAAAACGGCGATTTGCGGGCATTTATAAATTTTAAACAGCGTCGAAGAAAAATTTGATTGCTGTTAAAATTTGTGATAAAATCAAAAAGCAGATTTCGGAGAATTATTGAATTTAAGGAATTTTTATGCAAAAAAACAGAGATATGAACGAAGTGACCGCGTTTATCGAAAATAATCTGACTAACGAGTTAAATCCCGAGACCGTTGCGAATCGGCACTTTGTTTCGTTGAGTCAGCTTTATCGGGATTTTTATTCTTATACAGGGCATTCGATCAAGGAATATATCCGAAAGCGGCGTATCTCCAATGCTTGTGAACGCTTAAAGTGCTCGGATATGCCGCTTGATGTAATTACCGCCGAGAGCGGATATCAGACCCAGCAGGCGTTTCATAAGCAGTTCAGGGAACTTGTTAACATGACCCCGCTCGAATACCGAAAATCCGATACTTGGTTTTACTTTTACCCGTTTGATACAAACGACATCAGCCTTGCGGTCAAGGTCGGAGCGGAGGTTTTTCCCGCCTGCGAGGCAAGGCATTTTTATGATTCGTGTTTGGCCGGCATCGAGGACAGGGCGATTGAGTCGCTTGGAGAAGTCAAAGGCCGTGTATTCGGCAGGAACGGCAAACAGATCGGAAACCGTTTTTGTTATGAGGTGATGACGGAAAAAGAAAACGCTTTAGGTAAAACAGGTACATATGCGGTTTGCACGGTGAAATACAACGAGCGGGAGATCGGCGACGGGTGGAATTATCTTTATAACGTCTGGCTTTCGGGCAGCATGTTCGAACAGGCGGAAGAGGGCTATTTTGAAGAATATCTGTTCAAGGACGGAAAGCCGTATAAGCTAAAGTTATATCTGCCTGTCAAAAAACGCGGCACGGCAGGGCATATTACCATTACGCAAGAACCGGAAAAGGTGTTTTTGATCGCGCGGGAAGCGGGCAGAGACGCCGAGCGGAAAGCGTCCGAAAAGGTGATGGGGTTTTTGCAGGAGCGATATCCGCTGACAGTGCGCAATTCAAAGCGATTTTATGTGAGCGCCCGGGGAGATGTTTGGGCATGCGGCGTAGAATGCGGCGACGGGTTCAAACTGCCCGAAAATGATCGGGTGGAGCTGCTGCGGATTCCCGCCGGAACTTATGCCGTGCTGCCGGACGACTGCCTCGGGGACATCGGTGTGGGAGCGGCAAAGCTGGAACGGTGGCTGCAAAACAACAGCGTGGCACACGTAGATGAGCCGATTTTTGCGGTTTATGAGACGCAAAACGGCAGATATGACACAGACAGTGTAAGAATGAATTTATATAAACGCCTAAAATAGAGGAATTTGACAAAAAAGGATAACACGAGCAGGTTCAACTGTGTTAAAGTTAAAGTGTTCTTGATGAGCGAAGAGTTGAAGGAGCGTATAAATATGAGCGAAACTGCGAAAAAATTTGACTATGCCCCGGAGAGCTATTCCCCGAAAATGAAACCTGAGATTCTGACCATGGCGCAATATGCGGCGTTTGCGTCCGATACGATTTCCGACCCGTTTCACGGCGGCGAACCGCCGTATACGACAAACAAAATAAAAGATTATAAAAAGATTGAGTCTTGGCAGAACTATTTTCTTTGTTCCGCGATCTGCTCCGTCGGATTAAAACTCGGTTCGGATATTGACGATTTTCATTTTTATGCGAACTTTACCGGTGATAATTTCACCTATCTGTATGCCGCCGAAAAGGGCAGCCCGAACGGTGTTCAGTGCGACAGCGGTGTGACCAATTACTTCTTTGTGCCGCAATTTGTGAAAAAGGCATACGCCGCTTTCGGGTATGAATGCATCTATCTTTCCAACGCGCAGATCAAAAAAGATTTCCGTGTAGTGATGAACGCGATTAAAGCGTCCGTAGACAAAGGCATACCCGTTTTGGCATGGGGGCTTGTCAACGAGCCAAAAGACTGGACAAATTACGCAGGCATATTACCGGAAGGTTCTCTGATCGGCGGTTATGATGAAAACGATGTGCTGTATGTAAATCTCTATAACACGCAAGGCAAACCGACGATTGATGAATATGGCTATTCAACCATTATAAACGCGTTAGACAATGTAAAAGGCGTGTTCTTCGCAGGAGACCCAATCGAAAAGCAAGATACTCGGCAAGTTTACCAAAGCATTGTAGATTCCATTCCCGCGTTCTTATCATTACAACCGGCGCAAAGCAACAACGGGCGTTATGTTTTCGGAAAGATGGCGTTTGAAGTTTGGGCGGATACGCTCGAAGATGATTCATATTTCGAAAATAAAACGGATGACGAGCTCGGCGGTATCTGCTGGAATTTGCATTGCTCCCCCTATTGCTGCGTCTGCACGAGCACGGCGGTTGACTTTTTCAAAAAAGCGGTTGAACAATATCCCGATCTGACAATGGCCGTCAAATTGCTGCCGCTATATCAAAAGATGCAGGATTACAGGCAGGAGATTTGGACGCTGCAAGGCGGTTTCTTCCCGCCGATGGATCAGTTCAGAACACATGCGTTCCGGGCAAATATTGCCGCAATTTTACGGAAAATGGGCGGTGTCTGTGATGAAATTCTGGCGGCTTTTTAGGAGGAATTGAAATGAGCGAAGCTGTGAAAGAATTACGACAAACACCCGAGGGATATTCCCCGAAGGAGAGGCCGGAGATTTTAAGAATGGCAGAAGAAAACGCGGGAAAAGGTGGATTGAAGCAAGTAAACCGGGTAAAAACCGCAAACGGCGGGCGCTATATCGACGGTGTCCCGATGCTCAGATGGGGTGAGTGGAAAGACAACACCTACTGCGGGTGCGTGACCGCGCTGTTAAACACCGCAGGGGTTTCGGTCTCGTATGAAGAAGTCATGGGGCTGTCCGGTGTGTGTTGGCAGGCCATCATGCGTAGCGACTGGGACCCGAGCAGCCAGATGCCGCAAAACGGGCGGCTGTGCGAAAAGAACGTCGGCGATGCGCTCGGCGTGGACGTCTATACGGTCAAAGATGAAAAAGAACGCGTGGAATATGCCAAAAAGAGCATTGACGCAGGCGTTCCCGTGCTCTTGGTCGGCGGCAGATGGGCGCCGGAATGGACACTTACCTGCGGATATGCGGTTGAAAACAGCGAAGATAAATTTTTCGGACGCACTTATTTTGATGTTCAAAATGACAACTCCTGTGAAAAGGCCATTGAACATCAATCTATAAATGTCTCCGAAAACGAAATTTACACCGACGACCGGTATTTTTATCAAAACGGCTTCCCGGGGTGGGTGCCTGCGGCACTGACCAGATTTTACGATAAAAGAAAAGAACCGATTTCACGCAAAGAAGCGTTGAAAGTCTCGCTTGAAACCTCTATAAAGATGTTTGAACAAAAAGCCGGGGAGCACCACAAGTTCGGTTATGACGCCTATGACGTTTTAATCAGCGGATTTGAACTCGGCGAGGAGGAATACCGGGCGAAATGCCGCAACGACCAATACCACATCGGATCGCTGATGGACGCCAGGTGTGCAGCTGCCGCGTATCTTGAAACGAGTGTTGGGCTGTTTGAGAGTGAAAGCGCGAAAAATCTGGCGGAGACGGCAAAAATCTTTCAGGTAATGCTCGATAATTTATTAGAGGCGGTTCCCTATGAAAAGACAACCGCTGTATTCAATATCAATGCAGATCCCGTTTGGGATACGGCACAACGGCATAAGATGGCGAAAACGCTGAGAGCGAACAAAGAGTCGGAACGGTTGGTGAGGAAGAAAATAGCAGAGATGTTGGCAAATTGGGAATAGGTGAATTAAATGACAAAGCCGCAAGCAATCAAAGTTTGCTTGCGGCTTGATTTTTTGGGGGTTTCATATGAACATTTTTAACGGAGCGACGAGGGCGTCGCTCCCTACAAGAATTTTAACTCGCGTAATTGCGTTTGATTTTATTGGTCGTGGTCTTGGGAAACGGTTCGTCGCGGATGACGACTTTGGAGACCATCTTATACGGCGGAAGACCCGCGCAGACGCTTTGAATTTCGCCCAGCACATCGAGATTCGAGCGGTCGCCGACACCCTCTTCGCAATAGATCTCGGCGATCAGGGCGTGCTGTTCGCCGTGTTTGCCCGCGTCGGAACGAACAATGACGTCGGTGATATAGGGCAGGCGGGCAATATAGGCCTCAATCTCCTCGGGGTAGACGTTCTTGCCGTTAGCGAGTACGATGATGTTCTTTTTACGGCCTGTGATCAGCAGTTGGCCGTATTCGTTCGTGCGGCCGAAATCGCCGGTGTAAAACCAACCGTCAACCAATACTTTGGCGGTCTGTTCGAGGTTTTTATAATACCCCATCATCACCACGTCGCCGCGCACGCAGATTTCGCCGGTGCCGTCCTCGGTCGGGCTGTCGATTTTGATGTCGAGGCAGGGTAGCTTGACGCCTACGGTAGTCGGATCGTTGAAAGTGTCGTTGTTGGCCGAGACCAACGGTGAGCATTCCGTGATGCCGTAGCCGTTGATCAGGTTAATGCCGATGGCGTTGAAGAAATCACCGACTTCGGGACGGATCGGCGCACCGCCGCAGACGATCTTGATCAGACGTCCGCCGAACTGTTCATGAATGTTCTTAAACAGCTTGCGCCGAACGTCAACACCGACTTTGAGAAGGATGTTTGAGAGTTTAATTGCCTTGTCAAAATCCTGCCGCTTGCCGGTTTTGTCGATGCTCTCGTTGATTTTTTTATAGAAAAATTCGGCGAACGCCGGAACCAGATAGACGTAGGACGGATGATACTGCATCAGATTTTTTTGGACGTTGCGGATTTTATCGTTGATGCAGATGGTGGAATGGTGGTGCAGGGACACTAAAATGCCGCTGACAGCCTCGTAGGTGTGGTGATAGGGCAGCACCGACAGACAGATGTCGTAGACCGTCGAGACCTGAAGGCCGTAATACACGCTGGAGACGAGATTGTGCTCCGACAGCATAACGCCTTTGGCCATGCCGGTTGTGCCCGAGGTATAAACCAACATCCGCAGCTTCATCGGGTCGTTTTGCAAGGTGTCATATTCGTGTTTATCGAGGGATTTTCCGCTTTCGAGCAGGGTGTCGAAGTCGTGCAGGTGCATGGACCCCGCGGTGGCGTCGGTTTTTTCGAAGCAGATGACGTTTTCGATATCGGGCAGACGATGAGCGTTTTCTTTCAGAATCGGCAGATAACTTGCATCGCAGAAGATCGCACGGCTCTCGCTGTGAATTAAAATATTGACAATATCCTCGGCCGGCAGTTCTTTGTCGACGGGTACAAATACACAGGCGCTCTTGACCATGGTCAGATAGGTTACTACCCAGCGGTAGCTGTTGACGCCAATGCAGGCGATGTGGTCAGTACGGTGGCCGAGTTTGGTGATTGCCGCACCGAGTGCCTCGGTGTCGGCTAAAAACTCGGAATAGGTCTTCTCATAATCTTTTTCGTTTTCTTTATAGCGGAATGCGATGCTGTCTCCTGCCGCGGCGGCGGCTTTGTCAAGCATTTCGCGGATGGTTGAAAACTTTTCAACCTGATAATAGGTGATTTTGCCTCTCGGTTTTGCCATGCCAAACAGCACTCCCTTCGGAAAAGTTCTATTTTATTTTTATCGCATCTTGCTCCGGGATTCCACCTACTGTTGCAAAAGGCACTTCTACCGTAAAAAACGGTCCGGTAGAACTGCCGGGAATTATCTCTACCCACGGTAGAATTTCGCGTTTTACAGCCGAATTTCTCTGTTGCATTTTGTTTTGGAATATGATAATATAGATATATGGATAACTTGAAACAGCTGATTGCGCAAAATATCGCATCCCTGCGGCGTGCGGCCGGAATGACCCAAATAACACTTGCCGAAAGGCTGCACTACTCGGATAAAGCGATATCAAAATGGGAACGCGGTGAGTCGCTTCCCGATATAGCCGTATTGAAAGAGATCGCCGACCTGTTTGGGGTGACGGTCGATTTTCTGTTGTGTGAACATACCGACGACATACTGCCGGAACCGGAGGCATTGCCCGATGAGATTGCCGCTGCACGTCGAAAAAACCATGTTACGATCTCGTTGCTGGTGACGGCATCGGTATGGCTGGTTGCTACGATTTTATTCATCGTGTTTTATTTTGTGGGTATTCAAATGCGGTTATGGACGATTTTCATCTATGCGGTGCCTGTGTCCTGCGTGGTAGCGCTGGTTTTCAATTCCATCTGGGGCCGGAACAAGAAGTGGAATTATCTGATTGTCTCGCTGCTGATGTGGGGCATTCTGTTCTCGTTGTATATTTTGTTTTTGGAAGAGAACATTGCCTTGATTTTCACCATCGGCATCCCGGGGCAGATCATCATTTTACTGTCGACCCAATTACAGCAGACCAAACGGATGATTGCCAATTATTTTCCTCCGAAGGAGAAGAAATAACATGGTAAAAACCGGCGGCGGACGAGGTCTCGTCCGCCGCCCTTTTTGTTTTCGGGCGCACACATAGGTGCGCTCCTACATGGTTAGGAGTGTCTCGGCCCTACATTCGAGACATCAATCGGCTTAAAGCCGAGTGAAAAGGCTGGGGAATTCGGTTCCAAGGTGAAATCGTAATGTTCGGGGTCGGCAAACAGCGGGTCGGCGACAATGCTGTCTTCTTCGTTGTCATAGGATTTGATCTCATCGAATTTGCGGAAACCGGGCAGATCGAGCATGGTCGGCTCAGCGGCTTTGCTGTCAAAATAGAGATTCTTGCGCAGGCAAATCGTACGGTCGGTGATGTGGTTTTGTTCGGCGCTGGGCTCATAGCAGAATGAATACATCGGCTTACCCGCCGAATAGAATAGATTGCCCTCTACGATTTCGGACAGATGTCGTTCGAACCGGGAGATGCGCAGCAGGTTGCGTCCGGCAAACGCAAAAATGTTGTTGCGGATGGTGTTGCCCGCGCCGTAATGCTGGTGGCAGCAGTTATCGGAGAGATTGTAGCAAACGTTGTTCTCCATCAGCACGCCTGCGCTGCCCTCGTCGGTATACAGTCCCCAGCCGCCATATTCGCGGTCGTTGACATCGTGAATCAGGTTGTTGCGCACGACTGTACCCGGCTGCGCACCGAGCAGGTAAACGCCACCCATGTCGGACAGAACGCCGTAACCGAGGTCGTGGATGTGGTTATAGGCAATCAGGTTGTCGCGGGTGACGCTCGGGGTATAGCCCCAGACCCAGCCGCCCGAGATGCCGCTGTAATAAAGGTCGCCGATTTCGTTGTGGGTGATGGTATTGCCGTAACTGTTCATGAGCAGGATACCGCAGGCCGCCATGTGCCGCTGCCCGCAGTGCAGAATCCGGTTGTCGGAGATGAGATTGTTGTGGTTGACACGCGCGGAGTCGGTATAAACCGGGCCGCCGTTGAGTTTGATGCCTCCCGCACCGCCGTCATAAAATTCGTTATTCAGAATGCGGAGGTTGCTGCAACCGTCCTCGGCGCAGATGCCGTAGAGGCCGTAATTGACGAACCGGCAGTTTTCAATGGTGATGTTTTCGCTGTAAGTCAGGTTAATGACGCCTTTCGTGCCGGCAACACCTTGTCCGTCTGATGCCGTCGGTACGGCGGTCTGTCCGTCGTGCAGTTTGGTCGAGCCAATATAGTCGCCGCGGGTGAAAGAGAACGTCAGACCGCGCAGAGAGACACTCGAAACCGGCAGAAAGCCTCTGGCGCTGCGGTTGTCCTTTTCCATACCGTGCAGTTCGAAAAGTGCGGTGGCTTCCGGTGCATGAGCGACGATGCTCTCCGGCGTTTGTTTTTTATCGCGCGGGACATAATACAGCATGCCGGACGGTCGATCGAGATACCACTGATTCGGCTTCCCGAACGCCTCGGCAACGTTTTCGAGATAGTAATCAAAATTAGTGTGAATCTCAAAACGGCTGCGGTATTTTAAAGTGAGTTTTCGGGTCTCCTTGTCATAACTTTCGATCGGTGAATGTTCGTCGATCCAATAGTGGCAGAACGAGACGATGCAGTCGCTGAGATTTTTAAAATCTTTGATGTCGCCCTTTTCAGCGATAAACCATTTGGAGCCGTTCTGCAGTTTTTCACTTTCGACTTCGGCAGCGGTCTTATGCAGATACCCCTCTTCGGGATAGCGGGTCAATTCGGCGCGTACGCCGTCCACCCAGAGATCGGTGAAATCCCATTTCCCGGTTTTGACATCGTCAATATAAACCGCAAAGCAATCTGCGCCGTTGAATTTGGCTTTTTGAAACCCCGTGATCAGCCGTCCGCCGCTGAGTACGACCGGTTTGTCGTCATACGGTTCTATGACGAGGTTTCCAATCGGGTTTTTGATGAGAAGCGGCTCGGGCAGAAAATATTCCCCGCCCATGAGTTTGATGGTTACCGGCTGAAGCTGGCCGGCGCCGCGCAGTTCCTGAACGATCACAAGCGCTTTTTGCAGATTGCCGATCGGACGGTCAAAACGCGTCCCGTCGTAATGGACGCCGACGGAACGGTCGTCACCGACAGTTCCGTCGACGGATGCATAGATGGTGCAGATCTCGTTGCAATTCATGGTAAGTATTCCTTTCTTGACAAAGAAATTCATTTATTCTATATTATAACAGAGGTGTATTTTACGGTCAAGGACATGGACAGGTTCAGATCAGTATATTTTTGTTCTTCGTTTCGTAAAACCTTGATATAGGGACTTTCACGATGACACAATGAAAGGGGAGTTACCGGATGAATGAGCTTGTATATAATGTGCCGGTCGTACGCGACCTGCGTGAGATGATGACCCGGAGCGCACGGGAATATGCCGACAATGTCGCTTTTTTGTTTAAACGGGGAGAGCGGGTAATCGAGATTTCCTATGACCGCGCGATGCGGGAAATTATTTACCTGGCGACATATTTAAATTCTCTCGGTCTCGAGGGCCAAAAAATCGCCGTGATCGGCAAAAACAGCTATGAGTGGGCGCTGACTTATTTGGCGGTCTGCTGTGGCGTCGGTATTATCGTGCCGATCGACAAAGAACTCAAGAGCCACGAGGTTCAAAACATTCTGGATATTTCTAAAGTCGCCGCTGTGGTCTATGCCCCGGAGGTCAAAAAGACGCTCGACGGGTGCACCGGCGATTTCAAACGCCTGTCCACTTCGGATTTTCCGGAATTCAAGCGCGTCGGGCAGACATTGCTCGACACCGGTGACAAGTCCTATGAACAGCATCACGTCGATCCGTACGCACTCGGTATTCTGTTGTTCACGTCCGGTACAACCGGCGTGGCAAAGGGCGTGATGCTGTCACAGAATAACGTCGTTTTCGATGTCATCAGCGTGCGGAAGGTGATTTCTCTTTCCCCGGAAGATCGCTCGCTGTCGGTGCTGCCGCTGCATCATACCTATGAATGCACGGCGGGATTTCTGACGATGCTCTACGGCGGTGCAAGTATTGCCTATAACGAGAGCCTTCGTACCATTCCGGCCGATTTGCAGCTGTATAATCCGACGGTTTTCATCGGCGTTCCGCTGTTGTTTGAAAACATGCTGGCCGGCATTGTCAAAAAGTATAAGGCCATCAAAGGCGGTGCGGCCGTATTTGCGGCTTCAAAGGCTTTGGCGATTCCGTTGAAACACGATGCAAGACGCAAACTGTTTTCGACGGTGCATAAATTCTTTGGCGGAAAGATGAGACGGTTCATCTGCGGTGCCGCGGCCCTGAATCCCGAGACTTTCAGAACCTTCGAACTGCTCGGGTTTGAAGTGCATATCGGTTACGGCCTGACCGAGACTTCGCCGGTCTGCATTCTGCACGGCGACTTTTACCGCAACCCCGACGACATCGGCATGCTGCTGCCGGGGCTTTCGGCAAAAATTATCGATCCTGATAAAAACGGCGTGGGCGAGCTGGCCGTCAAGGGCGATAATGTGATGTTGGGTTACTACGAGAATCCCACAGAGACCGAAAGGGTCATGCATGACGGCTGGTTTTATACCGGCGATCTGGCGCAGCAAAAAGAGAACGGCGCCTATAAAATTGTCGGCCGCTGCAAAAATATGATCGTCGTCGACAACGGAAAAAAGGTCTTCCCCGAGGAGTTGGAATATTACCTCGAAGAAGACAAGTTTGTCAAGGAGGCGCTGGTGTGCAGTCAGACCGCCGAGGACGGCAGAGTTACGATCTGCGCCCGTCTGTTCCCGGATTACGAGGCGGTTAACGACGCTTTGATCGAGCGTGAGATCTACCCCGACGATCCCGGTTATTTTGACGCCGTTGTGGAAATGATGCGCGAATCCGTGCTGCATGCCAATCATAAATTACCGCATTACAAGATGGTTAAATTGATGGCAGTGCGCACCGTCGAATTTGATAAAACCACGACCCGTAAGATCAGACGCAATGCGCCCGAAAACCATGCGGATGAACTGTTTTCCGTCACTTAATTTGCGATAAAATACTTGACAGCCGCCGTCTGTTGTGATATGATAGCAAAGCGTTTCGCGCAGATGGCGGCGTAGCTCAGCTGGCTAGAGCATCCGGTTCATACCCGGACGGTCATGGGTTCAAGTCCAATCGCCGCTACCAAAGGAACGCAAGCAGATGAAAATCTGCGAAAAGAAGAAATTTCGGTTAACGAATTTTCTTCAAGAGCGAGCGTAGCTCGCTTTGTGGCCCGTTGGTCAAACGGTTAAGACACGGCCCTTTCACGGCTGAGATAGGAGTTCGATTCTCCTACGGGTCACCAGCGGCAAGATGCCGCCTTCAAACGCGTCCACACTCGGTGTGGGCGTTTTATTTTTTATAGCAAGCGCTGCCCATCCTTAAAAATGCTTTTCGGGGGGTTCACACTCGATAAAATTTTTGCTTTGTCGGGAGGCAGTTATTCATTAAAACAAAAAGGCGTTCCCAAAAAAGAAACACCTTTTCGATCAATTCTATGGTTTGCATTTTCAACTGTTGGTGATTTTCAGTTTTTTTACTTCCTCCATGATGTGATCGATATAGCCGTTTCCGCTGAGTTCGTCATGGTAGATTTTGTGCATATCCATCAGGTCCTCAAGGTCTTCGGCAGTGATTTCGTTTTCAGTGATATACCTTTTGCCAAGGCCTTTGATCTTGTCGTAAAGAAGCTGACGGACGCCTGCGCGTATGCCGTCTTTTTTGGCTTTACGGTCGCGGACAATGACAAATATCCCACTGATCAGAGCCGAGAGCGCACCGCTGCCGATGATGGCAATCATAATTTCCACGGCGATTCCCCTTCCTGTCAGAAGCCCTGTTTATCGGTCGGATTATTGAGCAAACCGAAAACAGTGAACGCCTCCAGAACCGCTGCGACGATACCCGAAATAGCCGTACTCCACTCGGATCCGATGACGTCGGTCAAAACAAGGATCGAGAGTATCTGGGAAAGCAAACTTGACCAAAAGATCGGGGATTTTAATCTGTTTTGTCTCATATCATAAAGTCTCCTTATACAATTACATTGGATTTATCAATGAAAGCGATTTTTTCGGTTGCAGACGTGGGATAGATCACAGCGGACATATTGCCGACATCGCCGAGATATAAAATTTCGTCTTCGACAAAGACCGTACCGATTTTTTGCTTTTGGTTCAGCGTCGCATAGGCCGGACAGTCCTTGATGACCCCCGCAGCCTTGTATTGAATTTCATGGTGACCGGTTTCCTGACCGGAATAATCGATATAGGCGCATTCGCACCAATATTCCCAACTGTGGTCTGACAACATGGTTTTAACAACGCCGTTGCCAAATTTGCCTTTGGTGCATTCGATCACAGCGTTATTTCCCACATAGACGCCGCAGTGGCCGGACATTGAGACAATCAGTCCCGGTTTCTCCGGAATAGAGGAAATTTTACCGCGTACAGTGGCCGTTTGATACCAACCGCTGGCGCTGTGGTCGGTTTCGGCGTTATATTTAGGCGCTTTTTCGATGTCGCCGCCCGTCCACAGGAACCACTTGATCAGACCGGTGCAATCGCAGCCGATACCGGTTCCGATGTTTTTTCGAAGCTCATTTTGATACGCTTCGTCGTAATGCGTGGGATATTGTTTTGCTTTGGCTGAAATCGTGCTTTCGGTGATCATTCTGCCGTAGTCGCCCCACATATACAGGACGGGTTTTGCAAGCGCCTGCTGCAGGAAAATGATAAAATTATCGTTTGTAATGAGAATCCCTCCATTCAAGTTTGAGGATTGTTGAAATGGCAGGGAGAGAAAAATTGTGCAATCTTATACGCGCTGTCTGTGTTTGTACAGCGGCTGTATCCGCTCTATAATATCCGTTTTAAAAGGCAAGTGTGCCGGATCCTGTTCTTCAACCGTATCAAAAATAAGCCGCCGACCGAAAAATACGGTCGGCGGCTTTGATTAATATCCGGTGATTTTATATCAGATGGCGCTTAATTTCTGCACAACTTCATCAATCTGGACATCATGGTCTGCGCATGACCAATGGACAATACCGGTCAGTGCGATATCCGCGCCTTTGACTTTACATGCCGATTTGATCTGTCGGATTGCATGACTGCCGCCCATCCAGTCCTTTTTAAGACCCTGCGTGACAAAGCAAGCGGCTTTTTTGCCCGAAAGAGCTGAAATTTGGTCCAAATACAACTTCATGGGGCGCGCCAGTGAAAACGCCTGCACCGGAGAGGCGAAAATTACAGTATCGTAGGCGTCAATTGCGGGTTTGGATTTGAAAGTAACTACCCCGGTTTTAGGGTCTCTGTCGGCCTCAATTTTAGCGAGTGTTACCGCGTGTCCGGCGGTTTTGAGCGCTTGCTCAAGTTTTTTGGCGACCGACAGGGTGTTGCCGGTCTCGGAATAAACAATGACACCGATATTCATATGTAATTACCGCCTTTCAAATGTTTGATGATATCACTGTAAGATATAATGAGGGATGTGTCAAGTAAGATTTATTTAAAAATCGATCAAAAAGGTGGTTTTGGCGGCGGATTCATGTCTTTATTTTAAATAATTCTGATATTCCTCGAGGACAGGAGGTTAGGCAGGTGATTTCCTGCAAACTGAAATAGGGATAGACCATGATCGCTGCTTTTTTGCTTTTCGTCACAAATTCTCCTTTCGTTAAGAAAAAGAAACCCGCACGAGTTTGAGAGCATGGGGATTCAATTTGAATGTGACCGTACCGGATTTGACGGGAATTTCTTCGAGGATATTTCCGAAGAGGTCGGTGAAAAACGCACGTTTAATGGGGAGCGGGGAGCGGACCTCAACCGGGGTTTCTTTCCCCGAGACCTCCTGATAAGTGACTTTGATGCAGCCGCCTTGTTCGCGTATGCTTGTGATCAGCACGTTTTCGGCGTCGTGAGTGAAAAGTGAAAGGGATTCGGTGGGGTGGTTCGGTTTGGCTTGAGAGGATGGATTTGCTTTTTTGATATAATAGGACGAAATCGCTTTGAGCGCCTGCGCGGGGGTTTTCGGGGCGTTGAGTTCAAGGGCGTATTCGAACATGCGCATCGGCTCGCGCTCGGTCAAGAGGACATTTTCAAGTGCGTTGTCGCGTTGGCGATAGAGTTTATTGCCGTGATTATAGAGATTGACCGTGCCGGTTTCGGTCTCAACAGCGGTGAAATATAAGCTGCCGAATCTTTCGAGTTTGGTTTGCTCGACGATATTAGAGCAGTTGCGATAAATTGTTTTAACGGGCGAAGAGAAAGAGAAAACGGCTTTGACGGAGTTCTCCCAAGCGTCGCCGTGTAGAGTTTCGACGGGTTCCAAGGTGGTTTTGAAACGCAGTACACCCGTATGAGCGGCGAGTTCGGCGGTGGTTGTGAAGTTGGCGGCGGTTTTTCCGTTTTTGGTCAGTTTGCCGCTGATTGAGAGGATTTGACGCAGCGCACCGGTTTCGAGAGTCTCGACACGGTCGGACTGCATAATGTATTCTTTATAAGCAAGTTTGATGCTTATGACCGATTGCCCTGACGGTTCGAGGACTTCGAGAATGCCGGTGACCGGGTCGGCCTTTAGGGTGAAAAAAGCGTTTTTAGAAGAGATTGCATCAGGCCGAGATCCTTCGTTTTGCTCAGGATGACAGTTTCCTTCAGACCGAGATTCTTCGCGACGCACATCACAAGTGACGCGCTGTTCGGAATGACATGCATTGACCTGTTTGAACAGACGGAATCCGTTTGCGGGTAGGTCAAGTTCGAGCAGGGTTCCCGTTTCGGTGGGCTGGGACGGGATCGGGGTGCCGTCGAGATCGGTGAATTCGCTCTTTTGTGCAACCTCGGCAAGCAGTTTTCGGGCGGGCGCGGGATTGAAGGCGATATAAGAGTGGGGGTCATTTGATAATAAATTGCAAAGTGTATCAAGACGGTCATCGAGTGCTTTCTTGGTGGTTTCGAGGGAAAGAAGCAGTTCCGTCTCGGACCGTTCGCGTAGGGGAATTTGGTTGGACGGACCGCAGTAGTGGATTAAATTGCCCTGATCGCGCATAAATTCACCGACGGTCTCGTAGGGGACGACATAGTTATCATGGCCCTCGTATTGCAGCAGAGGTTTCCAGTTTACCGATTTAGACGGGGTTCCGGTCAGAGCGAACAGCGCTGTATCGGCTTGTTCAAGCGCAAGCAAGGAATGTTCGGCCTGCTGCACCAGACAGCCGTGTCGGTTGGCTCCCCCCGCGTGACGCGCGTGCAGCGATTCCCAATTATCGAGGTTGAGAAAATATCCGTCGAAATTGAGGTCGTCTGCTTTGATGTCATAATCGCCCTCGGGTTTGAAACGCTTAAAATAGTCGGAAAACGTGCAGACCTCGCCGAAGACCGGGGCGTAATACTGGGCGCGGGCGAGTTCCTCGCGGAACGGGCGGTAATAGGATGCGTCGCCGAGCGAGGTCGAGACGATGATATCGGGCTCGTGACGGACGGCTTCGAGCAGCTTGATATGTAAATTGGCATAGGTGAAATCATATTCGTTTTCGGAGGGGTAGGAATGTGCGGGGAGCGTGGGGATAGCTTCGCCGTCTTTACCGCGCCAGTTGACCAGTTTTTGATCGGTACGCGGCACATCGCCCTGATTATAAACGCGGCCCACGTTGGCGCGATAACCCGCGAGGTTTAACAAAGCGGGCAGCGCGGAGGTAAAGCTGAACTCCTGTGAAGCATAGGTTTTGACCTCGACGCCGAACAGGGATTTGATTTCTTTTTTTCCATACTCAAATTGCCGCAGCATGGATTCGTCGGAATAGAGCAGCGGGTAGGGCTGGGAATAGGTGCCGTTGACAAATTCGATCATTCCCGCCTGCGCGGCTTTCGCCATGCGGGATTTGAGTGTGGGATAACGGACAAAGAAGTGTTCCATGGCGTCCGCACCAAAATCGACACAGTATTTAAAATTGCGGTTCTCTGTCCAGCCGGTCATATTCGAAAGGAAGTCGGCAGTCCGCTCGGGCCAGTCGAACTCAAAATATCCGGTGTCGGACAGCATGCTGCCCGCGTGAATCGTATCGATCAAAAAGATGTCCTTGGGGATGGTCTTTCGGCGATATTTCGCCAAAACTTCGAAGGCGGCTTTTAATTGTATCCGACAGCGGTCGAAATTTAATGAGATAAAGAAATCGGCGGCGGCAATGAGCTGTTTTTGGAATTCGTATTGCAAATCGTCATCAACGCAGAGCTCGCGCATCATTTGAAACGCATAACCCGCCGCGTGGAAGTCCCGGCGCAAGTCGTCTTTTGCAACGATTTGTTTGAATCCCATCAGAGACAGAATGCCGGAGCTGAGCAGCATAGAGGCGCTGTTCAGCAGGCGCGGCAGCATCGGTTCATGAATATGCGCGGCGATTGCCTTGAAAAAGTCGGTGGTGAAAATGCCGGACGTGTAAATGTCTTTGTTGCCGATTAAAAAGCAGTCGGGGTTTTCGCCGATGGTTGATAGTACTACAGCGTTTTTTGGTTCAAGAATCTGATAATCAAGACCGGAAGGATAGATGTATTTTTTATCCGGAAGATGCCAGGTCTCTTTTAAAGAGGGGACTTTTTTGACCGAATCAATGTCGCAGCGTTCGCGCAGCACGCGTTCGGACGGTTGAACGATCATCGCTTTTTGAGTTTTGGATGCGCAAAGACAGCCCTCGATAAAAGAGCTGTCTTTGCATTCCGGAATGATTAAAAAATCGTATTTGCCGGTATCGGCGTTTTGATCGGTCAAAACGGGCAGCGTGCCCAAATGATGCAGAATTTCGGGGCTGAACAGCAGAGAATAGCCGTAGGAATCGGCTAAAGACCATTTGCGATATGTGCCGAATTGACCCCGATGAAGCGCGGGACTGCCGATATAAGCGAGTTTCATGGTTTAAAAACCCTTGTTGACATCCCCGTTTTTCCAAAAGTCGTCGTAGGTGACGTTTTCGGGCCAGCGCGGGCGGCGTTCCATCGGACCGGGGAACGGCTCAGCTATTTGCTGCGGTTTATCCTGATACCAATAGGCGACACTGGAATAATGATCTGCGAACTCCTTGTTCTCGACCGTCCAGGCGTGTTCGATGTTGACGCGGATACTCTTGGTAAACGGGATCGGGTCGAGAATGTGGAAACGGTAGGCCGTGGTCTTATCGCCGGGGTGGTTGATGCCCTGCGAAATGCTGAACCCGGCAAACGCCGTGTGGTAGACATGCGGGCTCCACGCGGTCAAAAAATAGTCCTCGGTGCCGGTGCCCCAGATGGAGGGGTGTTCTTCGCCGTCGATGTAGATTTTCTCATCGCCCTCGCCGAACCAGCCGGGTTTGAGCGCTTTTTCGATATTCAATGTGACGCCGACATAGTGGCCCTTACCGGTGGTTTCTAAAATTGTGTAATCCTTGCCGAATGTGGTCGGGTATTCCTGACGGTAGCGGGCGTGAAAATACATGGTGTCGGCCGACAGGGAGTCATATTTTTGCCAGTCGATGTTCCAATAAAACGAGCGGATCTCCTTATCAGCCTCGTTGGTGATGGTCAGTTTGGCGTGCTTTTGAAAGGGCATCTCGAACCAGCAGTTGCGTCCCGTGCCGCCGTGAACCGAAGTGATCGGCAGCGAGATGCAGTCGGCCTGAATGCCGTGTCCGGAGCCGAAAAAATCGCCTAACGGAGCTTCGACGCTCGGAGTTTCCTCATCATCCCAATAAAAACGCACCACGAGCATGCGGTTGAACATCTCGACGGCTTCTCCTGCGACCGTGCACCACCAGTGCACGATTTTGCCGGGACCTTCGAGATCGGCCATAACCAGCGTCTCGCCGGGAGCGATGCTGCGCAGGTCGAGGTTGCCGCCGGTGCGGTCCCAGCTGCCCTCGCGTTTGGCGGTAAAATTGCAGGGTTGTGTCAGTTTTGAAAACATGGTTTTCCCTTAGTAACGGACATTCCGTTCCCTTTCGTTATCGAATTTTTGAATCGGGAGCACTGATGTCTATTATAAACAATCGCAATTAATTGTCAAGAAAAACAAGAGTAAACAGATGTCTCAAATTGATTATAACCACCACCCTCCAAAGAGGGGAATTATTTAAATACACATAATCAGTCATAAATAAACGGGATATCGATTACCGAATGCGTTGACACGTTGCCGAATATATGGTATATTCAGGATGTCAGCGCTGACGAGTACAAGATAAGGGGTAAAAGATATGGTATTTATGGAAGAACGGCAGCGGGAGATTGCCGAACAAATCCGCATAAACGGAAAGATTACAATTAATGAGATTGTGGAGAAGTACAACATCTCCGGCGAATCGGCACGGCGCGATTTGCGGCTGCTCGACGAAAACGGACTTTGCAAACGAACCCGCGGCGGTGCGATTACACCCGTGCAGACGCGCATGATGCCGCCGTGCGACCGCAACTATGATGCAATGCCGGTTTGGGATAACTACGATGCCATCGCAAAAAAGGCGGCGCAGGAAGTGCATGAAAACGACGTGGTGTATTTGACCGGCGGGTCATTGGGCTTTTTGATGCTGCGCCATCTGCCGCGTGACTTCAAGTATACACTGGTGGTTAACTCGGTGGATCTTGCAAACCGCCTGCGGGAATGGGAAAACGTCGAGGTCTGGCTCGCGGGCGGTAAAATGCGCCGAAGCGCTTCGATGGTCGACAGCATGGCAACTGAGTTTATCAAAAAACTGCATTTTGATATTTGTTTCATCACCGGAGCGGGGGTCACGGCACAGTTCGGGCTCTCCAACGGCACTGATGAGACGGCCACTTTCCAACGTGCCGTCGTCGCTAACAGTCGAAAAAAAATATTGCTGATGCCGGGGCAGAAAGTGGGGTCAAACGCATTCATTCAAGTTTGTCCGGCTGAGAAGTTCGACACATTGATCACCGACTGGGAGGGCGTCGAGGACGAACTTGCAAAGATTGCGGAAACCGGTGTCGAGGTGATCGCCGTTGAAAAACCGGCTGAGTGAAATGGAACGCGAACAACGGCTGCGCAATGAGATTTTGGATCGCTACAAGAGCATCCGACAATTTGCGCTTGCGGTGGATGTGCCGTACAGCTCGATTATGACCGGGCTTGCCAAAGGTATCACCGGTATGTCGTTTGATACGGTGATTAAAATTTGCAGAGCGTTGGAATTGAATCCGTATGAGATATGATATTTTATTAAAAATAGGGTTGCGATTGCAGCCCTATTTGCGATTTCATATGAAACAGTATCATTTTGTGATATGTACCAAAACCTCTTGATACAACGCGGCGGTCTCGATGGGGGTTTCGCAGTTGATGTAATACAGTGAGCCATCGGCGGCGGTGATCAGGATGTAGCCTGAAGCGGTTTTATCCATGACGTTCAGATAGACGCTTTGACCGTTCATCTTGAATTGGCCTTTTAGGATGTTGCCGATGGCGGCTCCGTTGGTGCGGGTTTCGATGGCGGGAAGTTGGGTGGTCTCTTGGGTGACCGCTGCGCCCGAGAGGTCGATATCTTTTCCGAACTGGCCCGAGATGGTCATGATGCTGCCTTCAAATGTGTAGGAGGGTTTCGCTTTGCTGCCTTGCAGCAGCCAGATCACAAATACGGCGGTCATTAAAAGAATGACAACGGTTAAAATAGTGATGATGATATTGGCTTTTTTACTGACTTGATCGGGCTTGTTCATAACCATGCCTCCAATGCGTTACATTATTTTTATTGTAGCACAAATACTGGGAAAAGTCGACTGGAGATACCGACAATTTATAAAATAGAAAAGGCTTCATGCCAGTTTTATGCATATTTCGACTCAAATCGAAAACAATGTAATCAATCACTGACTTTTGGACTGTGTATATGAATAAAAAAACAAGAAAATACATCGCTTTTTTTCTGATTGCCGCTGTAATTCCGATTTCATTTTTTATGGCCGGCAATGGTGCGGTTTACACCGATACGGCGAAATTGATCATTCCCGAAAGTGGCTGCGCGCTCTATATCGATCTTGATGCCCTGTTGATGACGGTTTATGTGGACGGCAATGTTTTAAAGACATATCCCGTCTCCGGAGGCACTGCAAATACGCCGTCTCCCGTCGGCATTTGGCATGTTACTGAAATATACGACTGGGGAAAAGGGTTCGGGGGTACTTGGATCGGTCTGAATGTCCCCTGGGGCGTATACGGCATCCATGGTACAAAGGAGCCTTGGTTAGTCGGAAAGAAAAACGTCTCCCACGGTTGTATCCGTATGAAAGATGAAGACGCAATCGAAGTGAAAAATCTCGTTACGATCGGCAGCAGTGTCCAAATCAAACAGGACTCGCTGCCCTTTCGCAACATGGGAAAGAGCATGACCGGCAGCGACGTCTACAACACACAGATCATGCTGAAGAACCTGGGCTTCTATACTGGTACGATCGACGGTATTTTCGGAGAAGGTATGGAAAGGGCGGTGAAAAGTTTTCAAAGAACTTATTACTTGGAAGACGACGGGATTATCGGAAAGACGACCTATGAAAAAATCATCGAGCAGAATCGGATTAAAACCGGATAGGTTCTGCCCGTGTTATGCGGTTCACTGTTATCTCAATTCTTTCCTCATAGTTATACGCTCACCCTGTTCCGCCGTTTTCGCCTGCTCTTTGGTCATTTGATACATCTGGCAATAGCAACGGTAGGGGGAATCATCCGTGAATGCCCGGTTTTCAAAAAAATCGAAATAATCTGCGGAAAGCTCCGGGGTAAGGGGTTTGATAAGAATATTTATATTTGCCCTCTGTCTTAATGATTGCATTATTCGGCATGATTTTACTATAAAACAAATCCGCCATCAACCGGATGAATCGATTGACGGCGGTTTAATTTTTGATACGATGAACACCCTACGAATAATCGTAAGCGGAGGTATGCGTCAGCAATCTATCCCTTAAACTCGCTTTCAAGGATACTCATATAAATCTTATCAACATACTTACCGTTTATGAAAAACACCTCCGGCAATCTTCCGACTTCTTTGAATCCTACCTTTTTGTAGCATTTGATACCGGCGTGATTATCCGCATGTACGGTAAGATTGATGCTATGCAGGTTCATGGTCTTGAATCCGTAGTTGAGTATCAGCCGAATCGCTTCAGCACCGTAACCTTTGCCTCGGTTTTCCTCACCGCCGATAAATATACCGATATAGGCGTTGCGATTGAGATGGTCTATGTTGTGAAGACTGATACTTCCGATCAACGCATCATTTTCAAGAAGAACTATCGCATAACGGTGCATGTTTTTCGGCGGTTCATAAAGCCAATTTAAATCGTTTTTCGATGAAACCGTCAGAGGATATTGACCGAAATTTATTGCAAGCTTATAATCCTCATTCATCCATTTTAAATAGGCATCAACTTCATCGGGGTTGACAGGTGAAAGGTATAAACGCTCTCCGATTATTTTCTTGTAATATTCCATTTGTTTCCCTCCGATTGATCATCCTTAATAAAGTTCCTACTTGTAAAAAATAAAAACGCTAATGTCGACACTCAACGTATCAAAATTACCGTTTTTATATGGAGAAGGACACGAGTTTGATACAAAATGCACCCGGTAACCTCGTTCCCGTTTGTTCCGTTTGCTTTGTGCACACCCCTGAAAATATGAACTTTGCCATTATGAGTTTTTAGCTTTATAATCCGTTCCCCCAGTCTATCATGACATCAAGAATCGGTTTTAGACTAAGGCCGGTTTCGGTAAAAGATTAGTTATCGCTGCGAGAATAAATCATAATTAAAAATCAGCACCCTTCATCAAAACTTACTTTCTGAAGGGTGCTGATTATGCTTATTCTATCATAATAACAGAGACGGGACAGTTATCACGCGCTTCTGCTGCTACGTCTTCCGCAGATTCAGGAACAGGGTCCGCGCATACCACCGCGCGCCCATCATCAGCCATCCGGAATACCTCCGGACAGGTGGATGCACATAGCCCGCAGGAAATACAGCCTTCTCTGTCGATCGTCGCTTTCATATGCTGAATCCCTTTCTTAATCAGGCGTTCATGAATAGTTTAATGTCATCGTCAACTGTTCCAACACCCACGATACCGAATTTTTCAACCAACACCTTGGTCACATTGGGAGACAGGAAGCCCGGCAGTGTGGGACCGAGGTGGATGTTCTTCACACCCAGGTACAGCAGCGCCAGGAGCACAATGACGGCCTTCTGTTCGTACCAGGCAATATTGAAGGCAATCGGCAGCTTGTTGATATCGTCGAGTCCAAACACTTCTTTGAGCTTCAGGGCGATAATCGCCAGAGAATAGGAGTCGTTGCACTGCCCGGCGTCCAGAACCCTGGGAATCCCGCCGATGTCACCCAGCTTTAGCTTGTTATAGCGATACTTCGCGCAGCCCGCCGTGAGAATCACCGTGTCATTCGGGAGCTTTTCAGCGAATTCGGTGTAGTATTCTCTGGACTTCATGCGTCCGTCACAGCCAGCCATGACGAAGAACTTTTTGATCGCGCCGGATTTGACGGC
>DAOSWV010000031.1 GCA_035380125.1 Oscillospiraceae bacterium | reverse complement strand
GCTACTCTTTTTTTCCTCCTCCCTTTTGTAACACATCAATTGTAATCCTACAAAACAACATGAAGATTTTCGTCAAAAATCCTTGACAGGGGATGAACCACGTGTTATAATTAACCGCTGTTATGACTTTGAGTCAACGGCTTTGCAAAGAGGTGAGACGACATGAAGGAAAAGATTCATCCGAAATACGAGAAGACAACAATCAGATGCGCCTGTGGTGAGGAGATCGAAGTGGGCTCTACCAAAAAGGATATGCGTCTTGATATCTGCTCAAAATGCCATCCGTTTTTTACGGGCAAACAGAAGCTGGTCGACAGCGGCGGACGCGTTGATAAGTTCAACAAGAGATTCAATCTCGAACAGAAGTAATCTATTTGAGCAAATTTCGCGGTGCTATGGCGCCGCTTTTTGCTTTTTTTGGAGTATATGGATAGCTATCTGACTTTAAAAATCGAAGCGGAAGCCGTATTCGTGGAACAGCGGTCTAAATTTATCACCACCGCGCGTCCGGTCGAAAATGCCGGCGAGGCGGAGGCGTTTGTTTCACGCATCAAGCAGCAATATAAAGATGCTACGCACAACGTCTGGGCATATTTTATCGACGACGGGAATATGCGTGCAAGCGACGACGGGGAGCCGTCCGGGACTGCAGGAACACCGGTTTTGCAGGTATTGAAAGCGGGACGGATTTTCAAAAGTGCGATTGTGGTAACGCGTTATTTTGGTGGGATATTACTCGGCGCGGGCGGACTGGTACGGGCTTATGGCGCTGCTGCGAAATTGGGCGTCGAAGCCGCAGGAATCGTGACAATGACGCTGTGTGAGCGGTTTGCGATTACGGTGGAATATGCCGACGGAGATCGGGTGAAAAACGCCCTGCAAAACGGCGGTGCGGTTGTCACCGGAACGGAATATACGGAAAAAGTGACTTTTGAATATTATCTGGCCAAAGAAAAAACGGGCGAACTGACGGCGGCGATTGCGGAACTGACCGCCGGCCGGGCGGTGATCCGCTCGGACGGCACGGTATTTTTGCCGTATTGACTTTTCACTTAAGAATTCTTATAATTTCAATATAAAACACGGGTAAAACAGATGCACGCCCGATGAATTTCTGCGGGGATTTTGATGTACAAGACGGTCAAACGGATTTTGGATTTTTCGGCGGCGCTGATCGCGGTTTTGCTGATCTGGCCGTTTTTCCTTGTGATTATGCTTATCATCGCAGTGGATTCCAAGGGACCGGTATTTTTTGTGCAGAAGCGTGTAAAAAAGGATAAGAAACTGTTTAATATTTATAAATTCAGGACGATGCGAACCGATACACCGAAAGATCTTGCCACTGATTTGCTTGAAAATCCGCAGTTTTTTATCACCGGAGTCGGGCGGTTTTTACGTAAATACAGCTTGGACGAACTGCCGCAGTTATTCAACATTCTACGGGGGGATATGGCGGTTGTGGGACCGCGGCCGGCATTGTTCAATCAATACGATCTGATTGAAGAGCGCGATAAGGTCGGGGCCAATTCGGTAAGGCCGGGGTTGACCGGCTGGGCGCAGATTAACGGCAGAGATGAACTGACCAGCAAGCAAAAAGCCGCGTTTGACGGTGAGTATGTCAAACGAATGTCCTTCGGGTTTGATTTAAAGTGTTGCTTACTTTCGGTGAAACGCGTCTTTGCGCACGAAGGGGTGAAGTTGTAAAGATTTTTCGAATTTACAATATTGACAAGTCCCGGGTGGTGTGATATGATGTTAGGGCTGTTCGGAGAGATGTCCGAGTGGTTTAAGGAGCCGGTCTTGAAAACCGGTGACTCGTAAGAGCCGTGAGTTCGAATCTCACTCTCTCCGCCAAAAAGTCGGACTCAGGATTCCGGTGTTAGGCGTCCGTTCAGATAAATCGAAAAGTGAAAAAAGCAAGACCTTTGGCCGTATGGAGAAGTACTCAAGTTGGCCGAAGAGGCGCCCCTGCTAAGGGCGTAGGACGGGAAACCGTCGCGAGAGTTCGAATCTCTCCTTCTCCGCCAATAAAAAAGCACCCGGATGGGTGTTTTTTTATTTTAGCAGGAATGGGCGAAAAGGAAAAGCCGTAAGAAAAGGAAAAAGGGAAGAAAGAGTTAGAAAGGTGATTCTTTTACAGAGGTTTACAGGCAGAAAATTTCTTCAAAAATCGACATAAATAGACATAAAACAAGCAAATAATACATAAAAATGAATAAAAACGAAAAATTGAATAAATTGGTGAATCGAAATGTAACCGAAATGTAACCAATTTAATATACAATGTTGGACAATACAAGATTTCCCAGATTTTGCCGGCGAGATATCCATACGATAGACATGGTTATAAATCACCGGTAGTTTTTAACAAATTGTTACCAAATAACTGCTATTAGGTTATATGATGCGTCTAAAATATAAAAAAGGGATTGTTTCGGCGGGGTTATGAGATTCGTTTAATTGCAGCATTTCAAGAGCATTCGGACAGGCTTTGAAACGACGAAATAAACTTAACAAAAAAACTGTAATTTTATAATTCCTTCAGACGCGAAAACACACAATTGAAAAAGAAAAGTATAACAGGAGGAAGAAACATGAAAGGGAATGAATTGATAAAAAGGAAAAACGTTATTGCGATTTTGATTGCAATCACGATGTTGTTCGGGTTGTTTTCGCAAACGGTGTTTGCGGAAGGTACACCGACCTATTTTATTGCATTCACTTCGGACGTGCACAACAACACTTCAAACCTGCAAACTTGGCTGAACAGGTCGATGAGCAGCGGTACCACGACGTTGGATTATATGGTATTCGGAGGTGATTATGAGGGGTTCACGGTGGCTGCACAATGTGTATCCATCGTCAGCAGTACGTACAGCGGTACTCCGTCGGTGTTGGTGAAAGGGAATCACGACAACGACGGCGGAACCTATGCAGCCGGATTAGTCTATTCCGGGTCCGATTATGCGATTTATTCGGTGGATTCATCGAGCCAATCGTTTTCCACCACCGAGATCAGCAATCTGGACGCAGCACTGAAAACCATCGATCCGTCCGTACCGGTCTTTGTCGCTTCGCACTGTCCGCTGCATTATTTCAACAGCAGAACTACGGGCAACGCGGCGGCAATGGTGGAAGTGCTGAACAATTACCCAAACGTCATTTTCCTGTGGGGACATAACCACACAGTGAATGACACCAATTACGGGACGGTCAAGGTGGCGGGTAATACCATTCAATGTTCCAGCACTTCGTCACCGGTCACCATCAATTTCACCTATGCCAACTTCGGTGCGATGAACGCCGGCACTCAGAATGCCTACGGCATGCTCGCGACGCTTGCCAAAACCAGCAGCGGCACGACGATCGACTTTGATTATAAAAATTTGAGCGGCACGACCACATCCTCCTATTCGGTGACCATTGAGGATGATACTCCCAATGAGGAAATCAACGACGTCGCGATCACGGTCACAGCACCTGAACCCGGCGATGTACCGAATACGGACGCCGTGGTCTCCGGCCCGTTTGAGGGTTCTTCCTATACCGTGAGCTGGAACCCGAATCCGACTGCCTTCGACTATGAAACCTCCTATATGGCCACAGTCGTGCTGACGGCGCCGAGCGGATATTCGTTCACGTCCGGCGTGACCGCCACCGTCAACGGATATGACGCGACCGCCGTTCTCGATTCAGGCACGCTGACCGTCACCTATACGTTCACGACAGCCGCCGGCAGCACCGAGACGACCTATGAATTGGCTTCGAGCGTAGAAGAGGGCGCGACCTATTTGATCGTGGCCGAGTCGGGTTCTGATTATTATGCGCTGACAACAAGTTCTACAACCATAAGCAGTGTATCTTATTTACTCGGTTCCGCGGCCACGATATCGGACGATAAAATTGTTTCTACGGTAAGCGACAGTATGCTTTGGGTATTTACCGCAGACGGCGACGGGTATGACATTATGAACGGAAGTTATTATTTGAACCGCGTATCCGGCACGTCAGGCGGTATTGAAGCCGATACAACGGAAGATGGATCTTCCTATTCAGACTGGATTTTTGACGGTACTAATCATAATCTGACAACCATTAGTTCTTCACAAGTGACATTCTATCTTTATGTCACAAACAGCGGTAGCACATATTATTTTAGAAATAGTACATCAACAACTTACAGTGGTATGATCTACCTCTATAAGCTGACCGAGGGTACCGGTTCCACGACACAGATCATCGACAGTGTTGAAATCGCTGATCTCACCGATCCCGTGGGCGGCGTGGCACCGGATACAAACGTAACGGTTTCCAGCGGGATTACGGATCCGGGTGCAGCGGTCTGGATGCCGGAGGTCACTGATACTTTCGCATACAGCACGACATATACGGCCAGTGTTACGTTGACGGCACAGTCCGGTTACGAATTCGCGTCCGATGCAACTGTGACCGTCAACGGCAATGCCGCGACCTGCACCACGCTGAATACCGACGGCACGCTGACCGTGACCTACACTTTTAATGCGACGGGCGCGGATCCGAACGGACCGACTTATGAATTGGCCTCGAGTATTGAAGACGGGGAGACCTATGTCATCACCGCCCTGTCTGGTTCCGATTATTATGCTTTAACAAACGTACCTTATAGCACAACGGTAATGACGGGAACGAGCGTAACTGTCACAAATGCTGCAATTACATCAACTGTTACGGATGATATGCTCTGGAAATTTGATGCTCACACAGACAGCACCTATGGGGATGGGTATACCATAAGAGATCAAGACGGAATTTATTTAATTCGTGTATCAGGACAGTCAGGCGGACTTTACATTCAAAGTGAAGATACATATTATATCACTTGGTCTCTTATTGGAACGCAATTAAAAAATCTTCATGGAAGTCAAAAATTCTCGTTGAGCTTGACTGGCACGAACTTCACCGCGGTAACTTCTTCTTATGCGGAAGTTTACCTCTTTAAAGTGACCGAGCCGGCAGGCGGGACCGTCAGCGAAGTGGATATCAGTATCACGGCACCGGAAGGCGGAGCGACACCCGCCACATCGGCGACGGTATCGACAAACGGCGTGACGGCGGGTACGGTCACATGGACACCGACCGTGTCAAGCACGTTTGCATATAACACGGCGTATACGGCCAGTGTCACTTTGACGCCGAACGCCAACTATACATTCGCGTCCACCGTGTCCGTATCTGTGAACGGCGGAACAGCGGTCGAGTATACACCCGGCAGTGGTACGCTGACCGTAACATACGCGTTCGAAGCGACCGGAGAAGAACCGATCACCAGCGTGGTGGTCACGGACATCACAACACCGATTGCCGGTGCAGAGCCCGACACAACTGCGTCGGTATCGATCGGTACGGCGGGCACGGTGACCTGGACTCCCACGGTCTCAAGTACCTTCACATACAGCACGGCATATACGGCCGGCGTCACGCTGACCGCACCATCCGGTTATGAATTCACATCCGGTACAGCTGTGACCGTCAACGGCAATGCTGCGACCAGCACCACGTTGAATGCCGACGGCACGCTGACCGTGACTTATACCTTTGATGAGACGGGCGCGGATCCGAACGTACCGACGTACGAACTCGCCACAAGTATCGAAGACGGGGAGACCTATGTCATCGCCGCCCTGTCGGATACCGATTATTACGCGCTGACGACAACTACATTCACAAGTGGATCTTATAGCTATTTGGAAGGCGAAGAGGTTACTGTGTCGAATGATAAAGTTACTTCAACAGTCAGTGATGATATGCTTTGGATATTTACCGCGGACGGAAACGGCTATAATGTCATGAACGGAAGCAACTATCTGACGCGCAAATCAAGCGGTAGTCCGGGGGTTTATCTCACTACGGACGATGAAGGATCTGCCTATAACGAATGGATGTATGTATACGGGTCAAGCGGAAGCCAACTTCGTTTACTTGGTGGATCAGGGGGGTCGACATATTTTTATCTTTATCTTACTTCGAGCAGCGGCACCTATTACTTCGCAAATACTTCATCCACTGCTTACAGTACACTTTACCTCTTTAAATATACCGAAGCCACGAATGTGAGCGTGAGCAGCGTCGCAGTAACCGATATTGACACGCCGGTCGCAGGAGCAACACCTGATACGGCGGCGGCTACATCGACCACAGGCGTGACGGTGAGTGCAGTTTCGTGGAGCCCGAACGTCACAACCTTTGGATACGGCACGCAATATACGGCGACCGTCACACTGACGGCGCAGTCCGGTTATGAATTCGCGTCCGGTGCGACAGTGACGATTGACGATCACAGTGCGGCTGTTACGGACAACGGCGACGGTACGCTGAACGCATCCTATCAATTCGACGCCACGGCAAATCAGCAGATCACCAGCGTGGCGATCACGGGCATCACCGAACCGGCTGCCGGCGGAATACCTGACACAACGGCGGAAACAGTGACTGAAGGCGCAACAATAACGGGCGATGTCACGTGGACACCGAATGATTCCACCTTTGCATACAACAAGGTCTATACGGCCAGCGTCACCCTGACGGTACAAACCGGTTATCAGTTCACGACCGGTACGACCGCGACGGTCAACGGGGTTACGGCATCCAGCGCCACGGCGAGCGGCGACGGAAGCACATTGACCGTGACCTACGCATTCCCCTTGACCGGTATGGAGACCCCGAGCATCACGGCACAGCCGCAAAGCGTGACAGCTGCCGCGGGGGGAACGGCGGAACTGAGCGTTTCCGCAAGCGTTACGGACGGCGGCACCCTATCCTATCAGTGGTACAGCAACAGCACGGACAGCAGTACGGGCGGTACGTCGATCGGAAGCGCTACCGCAAGCAGTTATTCCGCGCCGACGAATACGGTTGGAATCATTTATTACTACTGCGTGGTGACAAATTCGGACGGCGTCAATACGGACAGCAAGACCGCGACTACACAAACCGCGGCGGTGACGGTGAAACTGGCGTCGATCCAGTCATCCGACTACACCGTTGACACAGCAAACGGAATTCTGTCAATGGTCTCTGCCGGCACTTCCGCCAACGGGCTTAAGGCAAAACTCCTGAATGACATGGCAGATATCAAGATCTTCAACGGTGAAACCGAATATACGGGCGACACCGTGGCGACCGGAATGACCGTGAGGTACTATGTAAACGGCGCTGTTCAGGATGAGTTGAAGATCTCCGTATTCGGAGACGCGAGCGGCGACGGGGTCATTAATGTGAATGATATTCTGTATCTGCGCGCTCAGATCATCGGCGCCTACGCGATGTCGGCCTGCGAGGCCGCTGCGGCGGATATCAACGGTGATATGGCGGTGAATATCATCGACATCCTTTATGTCCGGGCTCATATCCTTGGAGACTATACAATTAATGCGAAATGAGGTAAAAAAGATGAAAAGACTATTCGGCATTCTGACGGCACTTTTCCTGATCGCAACGTCCTTTACCCTCACCACCTCGGCGACGGGCGGTTCTTCTCTGAGCATCTCCGGACCGAGTACACTGGCACCCGGCGAGACCGGAACCTTTACGGTGTCCGCGACGTTGGATGATGTCGCCGCCATACAGGCGACCCTGAACTATGACACCGGTTTCTTTGAGTATGTCTCCTACGCGGACAAGGATGGAGACGTGACGATCTCTGATAATAACAGCACCGGAACGCTGCAGTTCGAGTGGGACGTCACAGCAAATGCAAGCGAGACAATTGTCCTGTTTACAGTGAATTTAACCTGCAAGAACGGGACGAGCATCAATACCACCGGTGCGCTCTCGCTGAGCAATATCGTGGCCGGACGGCTGACGGGCGCTATTCCTCCGTCCGAAGCGGTATCTTGTACAGGCGGGTCGCTGACAGTGACCTGTTTGGAAGCGATCACAGGTGTTGCGATTACCGAGATTGACACACCGGTTGCGGGGTCAACTCCCGACGCATCGGCAGCAGTGGCGGCAACCGGCGTTTCCGCTACGGCAGCGGTCACATGGACAGAAACCGCTTCAGGAAACGCGGTATCAGGCAATTTTGTATACGGCGTAAATTATACGGCTACCGTTGTCCTGACTGCGGGTTCGAGTTATAAATTTGTATCCGGTACGACTGCGACGGTTAATACATACGAGGCAACTAGCGTTATACCGAGCAGCGACGGCAGCACTTTAACCGTGACTTATGCGTTTACATCGACCGGGGCAGAGCCGATCAGTAGCGTCGCAGTGACGGGTGTTGTGGAGCCTGTTGCCGGGAATGCACCGTCAACGGCAGGGACAACGGCGACGACGGGTGCGACGGTGAGCAGTGTCTCATGGAGCCCGAGCGTTTCGACATTCGTATATGGAACGAGCTACACGGTTACGGTCGTTCTAAATGCGGCTTCCGGTTATGAATTTGCATCCAGTATGACATCGATAAAGATCAATGGAAACGACGCGACTATTACAGCAAACAGCGGCAGTTCACTGACTTTGACCTATCAGTTCACCGCGACTGCGGCAGTAGTCAGCAGCGTTGAAGTGACGGGTGTTGTGGAACCTGTTGCCGGAAATGCACCGTCAACGGCAGGGACAACGGCGACGACCGGTGCGACGGTGAGCGGTGTCTCATGGAGCCCGAGTGCTTCGACATTCGTATATGGGACGAGTTATACGGTTACGGTCGTTTTGACTGCGGCTTCCGGCTATAAATTCACATCGAGCACGACCGCGACGGTCAATACATACGCAGCAACCAGTGTCACAGCTAGCGGCGACGGCAGCACTCTGACCGTGACCTATACGTTCGCATCGACCGGCGCAGAGCCGATTGCAAGTGTGGCGATCAGCGACATCACGGCACCCGTTGCGGATGCAATACCTGATAATTCCGCAGCAGTAACGGCAACCGGTGTTTCCGCTTCGGCAGAGGTCTCGTGGTCACCGACTGATTCGCCCTTCGCATACAATGAGGCTTATACAGCCAGTGTCACGTTAACGGCGGATTCCGGCTATAAATTCACATCGAGTACAACCGCGACGGTCAATACATACGGAGCGACCAGCGTTACACTGAACAGCAACGGCACCCTGACCGTGACCTATGAGTTCGGCGCCACCGGCATGGAGCCTCCGAGCATCACCGGAAATCCGCAGGGCGTGACGGTTCTCGCAGGTGGAACCATACAGCCGCTGAGCGTGACGGCGAGTGCGAATAAAGGTACACTATCCTATCAGTGGTACAGCAACAGCACGGACAGCAACACGAACGGCGTACTGATCACGGGCGCGATTTTGAGCAGTTATTCCCCGCCGACAGATACGATCGGGACAACCTATTACTACTGCGTGGTGACGAATTCCGATAATGCCGGTCTGGGCAGCGCGTCCGCAACCTCGGCCAGTGCAACCGCTGCGGTGGTGGTGAAACGGACTTCCATTGAGACATCGGTCTACACGATCGACGCGGCGAACGATGTTTTGAAAATGGTCTCATTGGGAACCACCGCCGACGAGCTCAAGGGAAAACTCCTGAATGACACGGCGGATATCAAGATCTTCGGCGGCGATACCGAATGTACGGGCAGCGGCGTCGTAGCGACCGGAATGACCGTAAAGTACTATGTCAACGGCGTTATCGTTGACACGTTGACGATCTCTGTGCTGGGCGATGTAAGCGGAGACGGAATCGGTGATATTGATGATATCCTGTATCAGCGCGCACAGATTGTCGGTACCTATACGATGTCGGTCTGCGAATTGGCCGCAGCTGACATCAATGGAGATTCGGTGATCGATATTACCGACATCCTCTACATCCGGGCCCACATCCTGGGGACTTATACGATTACCGCGCAATGAGGTGAAAATGATGAAAAAACTACTTGGTATTCTGCTGACGCTTGTTCTGCTCACGACAGCTTTGACCATCACCGTATCGGCGGAAGGCAGCGTATCTCTAAGTATTTCCGGACCGATTTCGATGACGGCCGGAGATACGTCCACCTTTACGGTGACCGCATCGGTGAGTGATGCCGCCGCCGTGCAGGCGGATCTCACGTATGACAGCTGCTTTGAGCTGGTATCCGGAAACACGACAGGTGAGTGGGATACCTCTGCGAATACAAGCACGACGGTCACATTGATTTCGGTGGTATTGAAATGCGTCGTGACGGCCGATACGACGGGTTCAATTTCGATATCCGGCGAAAAGGCCGCACGGCTGACAGGAAGTATTCCTCCGTCTGAGTCTGTGTCCTGCGGCAGCGATTCGATAACTGTGAGCTGCAAGGCGGTGACCTCTTCGTCGACATCGTCCTCCAGTTCCTCAACGTCAAGCACTTCAAGCGCTTCGTCCTCGTCTTCTTCCGATTCCTCGATATCAACCTCATCCCTGACGTCATCGGTTTCCAGCATTGCGGCTTCGAGTACAAGCACTTCGGTTACGATTTCATCCTCCGGTTCCTCAACGTCAAGCACTTCAAGCGTTTCGTCCTCGGCTTTGAGTTCTGCACGTTCGAGCGCTGCGGGCACTTCATCTTCAAAAGCATCATCGGTTTCAATTTCGTCGTATGCATCCGCTTCAGCCGGTACATCAGGTGCAACTTCAAAAACGGCAACTGATGCGGTATCATCTCAAGGCGCGCAGCCCGTCTCTTCGACAGAAGTATCGCAGGTGTCCGGTGAAACGAGCGTTTCCGAAACTTCCGTGGTGGTTATATCCGAAGAAAGTATTCCTACAGTGGTTACGGATTCAAAGAATTTCGTTTGGTGGTGGATTCCAGTCGTAGTAGCGCTGTTGATCGCAGCAGCGTGGATTTATATTGCAGCCAGAAAGAAGAACAAAACATCATAAATTCAGAAAGTCACTCAGAAAAAGCCGCCGAGTTTTCGGCGGCTTTTATCACTTTATTCAAAAGGTAGTTTACACATATACATTAAAGAAAAGCAATTATTTTGTGCATTTAATAGTTAATTGAACGTTAAGCGATAAAAGTTACTCTGCATATGCCATATTCCTGATAACTTCTTCAATACCGGGAACGGATGGAATTCCCCCCTTTTTTGAGGTTGATAAAGAGGCCGCGGTATTTGCGAATTCAGCGATCATGCGCAAATCGGTATCTGTAAGTTCTTCTATTGATTTATGAAGAGAAAGGAACTTATACGCTGCGCTGCCGCCGAAAATATCGCCTGCTCCCGTCGTATCGATAGTATCAACATCAAATGGTTTTACATAACCGGCATATTTACTCGTTTTGAAATAACAGCCCCGTTTTCCCATTGTTATAAAACAAAGCTTCACATTATGTTCCGCAACCAAAATTTCGCCGCCGAGTTTTTCGTCGCAACCAAAAAGGAATCCAATCTCATCATCGCTGATCTTAACGATGTCAGCTTCTTTTAGTCCAATGATCATATATTTTTTAGCGGTATCAAGATCATCCCAGAGGCTCTCACGGAGATTGGGGTCAAAAGATATCAGCGCACCGTTATGACGCGCTTCTTTTATCATTTTTAACGTCGTACTGCGCGAAGGTTCATGAGTAAGCATCAGGCTTCCGAAGTGGAATAATCTGCAGTTTAATAAATTTTTATTTACCTCATAAAATTCAAATTTCATGTCGGCGCCGGGCTTTCTGGCAAATGAAAACGATCTGTCACCGTTCTCGTCCAAGGTCACAAACGCAAGAGTCGTGAAGTACTTTTTATCAAGCACAATATTGCTGTTATTAACATTCAATCTTTCCATCAGATTTGACAATAATCTGCCGAAGGCATCATCTCCTACCTTTCCGATAAAAGCGGTATCGAGTCCGAATTTCGCACAGGTGCAAATATAATTTGCACTCGCCCCGCCGGGCTGCGCTTCAAGAATCGGCAGGCCCATGTCCGTTTTTCCCTTTTGAGCGAAATCGACGAGCAAATCGCCTGTGGCAACAACGTCAAGCATGTAATTCGACACCTTCTGTCTGTTTAAAATCAGTTAGCACGAGGGAGAACTGCAGGGAAACGGGCACGCCGTTTCCCTGCAGAATTCACCAACCAATCGTTTAGTCGTAAAGCAGTTTTGCAATGTCTTCCTGGTCCATATTGTTCTTGTCATACCATTTGGCGCCCGTATCAATGTCGGAGACCGGTTTTCCGTTTGCGGCATCAACGGCAAGCTGAACCGCTTTATAGCCAATCTGGTACGGATCCTGCGTAATGGAACCAAGGAACTGACCGCTTCTGACAGCCGCCTTCTGCCCGGATCCGGCGTCGAAGCCGACAACCTGAACACCGGCGGGAAGCGGTGAGCCCGCGTTTATTGCCGCAAGGAGGGCGGTTACCGCACCTTCATTGGAACAGAAGATACCCAGCAAATTGGTCGTTTTCAGAATGCCGTTAGCCGAGTTTGTCATGTCGGTCAGGTCGGGAGTCGCGCCCACCGTTATCTTGATAATAACTGCGGGGTTGGCATCGCCTTTATTGATGACAGAATAATCGCCTGTGATTGCAACTGCCATATCTGCGAAATCCGCTTTTACAAGGTCGTACATTTTCTCCGCAAACCCCTTGGTCCTTCCGGTAACCGACGCAGAAGTGGCATCCTGAGAGAAGACGGAAATCACAACGGGATTTTCGACGGTGGCAGCGCTGATTTCGTCCTTCAGCAAGGGATACATATGCTCAGCGCCGATAGCAGCTGCATTGGGGTTATTGGTAGCGGCGGTGGCAGCTACCTGACCGGCGGGCGCATTCGGAATGCCGGAGTCAAATCCGATCACCGGTATATTGTTGTCAAACGCATCTTTAAGCTGAGATGTCACGGCGCTGGTATCCAAAGCCGCGAGACAAATCGCTTTGGGATTCTTTGCAAGTTCCTGGTTTAACATATCAACCTGCGTGCTGATTGCGCTTTCGCCCTCGGGTCCGGTAAAGTAAACTTCGACGCCAAGGTCTCTGCCTGCATCTTCAGAGCCTTGCTTTACAACCTGCCAGAACTGATGCTGGAAGCCCTTTGCGATAACCGGAATATAGAATTTTGCCGTTTCTTCGCTGGTCGATTTTTTACAGCCGGTGAGCATACCGGTTAAAAGTGAGACCGCCAACAAGATCGCTAAAATTCGTACCGACTTTTTCATGAAATACCCTCCTCAATGTTTTTTTACCTTATTTGCCTTCTCGTTCCTGTATATATCCAACATTACCGCTCCGATAACAACAAGACCGGTAAAAAAGGTCTGATATGGCGCCGGCAAACTGATGGATACCAAACCGTTCTTTAGTATGCTCATAATAAAGACACCTATTAATGTGCCGGTAAGGGAACCGACGCCTCCCGATAGCGAAGTGCCTCCTATGACAACAGCTGCGATGGCAGTTAATTCAAATCCGTTGCCCGTATTGGGTATAACCCTGCTGTATGTTGCTGCGTAAAAGATTGCGCCTAATCCCGCACTCATTCCGCTGATCACATAGGCGATGCATTTCCAGTTGTCGCTTTTAACGCCGGACAAGCGCACCGCTTCTTCATTACTGCCTATGGCGAAAATGTACCTGCCTATTTTTGTTTTGTTTAAAACGAGCAGCATGATGAAAAAGAAGGAAAAGAGCCAGATCGCTGCCGTCGGGATATCAATGCTGCTTCCGAACATATCCGCTTTGGTTTTTAGAAAAACTCTGCTGAACCAGCTGTCCGCCTCGTTTATCGTCGGAAAGTTCTTTGAAGTGGTATTTGTAATAATTGAACCAAAGCCCAGAGATACCATCATCATGCCCAGAGTTGCTATAAACGGCGGCAATTTCAGTTTTGTGACCAATAAGCCGTTGATAAGGCCGAAAACGGTGCCGACAAACACAATCAGCAGAAGCGCCAGCCAGAGCGGCCAGCCCCAGTCACGGTATGCGAGTGCGCCGATCAGAGCGGAGCACATCAGAACCGTGCCGATTGAGAGGTCAATTCCGCCGGTAATGATGACAAAAGTAACGCCGATTGCCAAAAAGCCCACATAATACGAGCTTGAGAGAATATTCAGTATTGTGGAGGTTGAAACAAAGTTGTTGCCGAATATTGCAAAGAAGGTATAGATGACTATCAAAGCGGCAAACGCAAGTAATTTTTGCAGAGCGGTTCCCGATTTGATTTTAACAATCTCATTTTTCATTGCATGTTACTCCTTTTCTTGTCGTTGCATATTTCATAATCGTGTTTTGATCTGCGTCTTCAATTGGAAGTTCCCCTGTGTTGCAGCCTTCACACATGATATAAATCCTGTCGCTCATACGAAGCAATTCGGGCAGTTCGCTGGAGATTAAAATGATGGATTTTCCCTCCTGCGCCAGTTTCGTCATCAGTTTATAGATTTCACTTTTAGCCCCGATGTCAATACCACGGGTGGGTTCGTCAAAGATCATCACGTCGCAGTTTTTCAAAAGCCACTTTGCGATTATCGTTTTCTGCTGATTGCCTCCCGAAAGATTTTTGACAAGCTGCTTTTCCGAAGGGGTTTTTACATTGATATCATCGATATATTTTAATGATACATCGCTGATCTTTTTTTCATCCAACACCCAATACTTTAAAAATTTGTCAAGGCTTGGCATTACGATATTATTCGCAACGGTCATCCCGAGAGCAAGGCCGTAGCGTTTTCTGTCTTCCGAAAGATAACAGATGCCTGCTTTAACTGCGTCATGGGGTGACTTAAAATTCACTTCTTTTCCGTTGAGCCAAATCTTTCCGCGAATTTTCGGGTCAGCGCCTACGAGAAGTCTTGCGATCTCTGTTCTTCCAGCTCCCATCAGTCCCGCAAATCCGAGAATCTCTCCGCGTCTGAGCGTAAAAGATATATCCTGCACATCCTTGGAAGTGAGTCCTTCTACTTTCAGAATAATTTCGGCATTTTTCGGAACGGTGGCATGGCTTTTAGGCGGCTCGAAAACCGTGCGGCCGACCATCATTTTGATAACCTCGTCAAGCGTAACATCCGCTGTTTTTACTGTCGCTATATACTCACCGTCACGCATAACCGTTATACGGTCCGTGATACGTTTGATCTCGTCCATGCGGTGAGAGATATAGATGATGCCAACGCCGTTTTGCTTGAGTTCACCGATTATTTTGAAAAGGTCGTCAATTTCCGTATCAGTGAGGGCTGAACTGGGTTCATCAAAAACAATAATCTTGGAGTCATAGGAGATCGCCTTGGCGATTTCGACCATTTGCTGCTTGCCGACCGACAGGTTTCCGACTTTTTCGATCGGGCTGATATTGATGTTGAGCTTTTTAAAAAGTTCAGCCGTCTTCCGGTTAATGATCTTGTCGTTGGTAATCAAGCCTTTGTTTTCACGGCCGATAAAAATATTTTGTGCGACTGTCAGATGGGTCATCAGATTCAATTCCTGATGGACAATCGAGATACCGGCCATCTGTGCTTCCTTGGGATTTTTAAACGAGACATGATTTCCAAAGTAAATAATCTCGCCGCTGTCCATGCTGCAAATTCCGGTAAGTACCCTCATCATCGTGCTTTTGCCGGCGCCATTTTCGCCGACGAGAGCCAGAACTTCGCCTGCTTTCAGATTTAAACTGCATTCTTTTAGAGCATGTACACCTTGAAAACGCTTATCGATCCCGTTCATTTCTAGAATATATTTGATATCAAGCATAGTTTCACCTACCCCTAATTCACATTATAGCAACGGGACGAATTTTTTAAATATCATGGATTGCTTTATTGGACTAACAGTTTGTGAAATATATCTAAATAAATTCAAAATATATTAATTACAATTATCTAGTCTGTACTTTTTTGGCAAAATATTTTCTTTGATTTTAAACGCCCTCAAAAATGTAACATAATTATTATATCCAACTTTTTCGGATATTTCCGCAATGCTTAAATCCGTTGACAGCAGTAATTCTTTGGCTTTTTGCAGACGTACATTGGATTGATACTTGATGGGTGAAACCGAAAAAAACTCTTTGAACATATGCATATAATAAAACTTGCTCAAATAAACGCTTGCAGCGAGCTGGTCCAGATTTATCTCGTTCATGTAGTTTTCGTTGATATAATCTCTCGTCTTTTTTATTCTTTCCGTAATTTCATTGTTTACTGTAGACATATTCATTAATCTCAATATATAAAAAACAATACAGGAAGCAAGGTGAGTGGCAATTGCTTTATAACCCGTATCCTTTAAATTGATTTCTTCCAATAGCGTCTGAAACATCAGTTTTAGAATGGAATACTTTCTTTCAACCCGGATAACCGGGTTAGCCTCGTGACTGATTAAGCAACCATCCGGCAAAGTGGGAATCTTAAGGTTATCAACGGCGAAAAACACTAAATTGAATTCATCGCTGTAGGAATGTTCCTCGTGCAGGACTTTCGGATTATAAATCAAAATATCATTTGTTTTTATCGCATATTTCGTGCCGTCAATAATCGCGGCGCCATTGCCGGAAAGAACATAGATGATCTCGCAAAAATCGTGTGCATGTTTTTCGCCTTTCCATACTCTATCAACACTCAATGATCCCGAAAAAACCAGTTTTGGATTGATAAAAGCGTTCCTTTCCTGATCGAGATAGTAGTGAACATGCTGCATAAACAACCTCTATTCTGCAAAAGATGATCCTTTCTGTTTTTCTATCCTGGTGCAGACCGCAAAAATCGGGTCAAAATCTTTTAGTCGTCGGCCGTTAAAATATCGTTAATTCTCAAAGAAAGTTCCACAGTAGATGCGAAGGTATGGAATTGCCTGGGGGCGGGACTGAATATTACTATGTTCATTTTTCAAGGTACTATGTGCGCTTTACAGCGATTCATAAAAAACAAAAAAGAGAAATAACCTGCATTAAGGTAAGTAAAAAACTCAAAAAGCAAGCCGCCCCACCGTGAAGCACCTCCACTGGGGGCTTGATAAGGGGTCGTTATTTTCCATACAGCTGCCGCCGCTTTTCAACAGTTATGCTTATTATGTAATCAACGTTTTCTATATACAGTTTGCAGAGGCCCGAACACCGAAAGGTGTTTTTTTTATTTTTGGGGATAATTTAGCAGTTGTTTTTAATTTAATTATTGAAACGGGTCGTTCAAACGACTATAATGGAACTGCACTCTAAGGAAAGGCGGTTCGGTATGAATTACATATCCGTGAAAGAGGCGTCCGAAAAATGGCGTGTGACCGAACGGCAGATACAGCGGCTTTTAGCTGCTGATCGCATCCCGCACGCGAAGAAATACGGCAGGGCGTGGATGATTCCGGCCGATGCCGAAAAACCGGCTGATCCGCGCCGCATAAAAGAATCTTTTTATTCGCTGACAGACGAACTTTCTTATATCGCCGCTTCTACGACGGTTCCGATGCCGGGCGATGCGCCGGATAGGATTTTGGATATGATCGGCGACGAACGCCTGCGGATTCAATATGAAGGGGAACTGGCTTATCTGCGCGGAGATTTTGAGCGGGTCATGTGTTGTTTTCGGAAAACCGAGGGCGATGACGCATCTAAGCTGCGTGCCTGTCCGATTGCAATCGTCGCCGCCGTAAGCACGGGTGATTATAATACTTATACCGAAATCGACGCCTATCTGAAAAAGATTGTGAAGGCCGATATCAGCGAAAAGGTTTCGGCATTTGCGGAAATTTCGCTTGCTACCGTCGCGGTTAGCGTTATTGCCCCGAACATGGTGCCGGATTGGCTGAAAAACGGGGATTTTGGCGCGCTTTTTCCGTGCGCGATACCGGATGCGCTCTATTTGCGGGCGAAATATTTTCACAGCGTGAACAATCTTGAAGCCATGCTGGCGTTATGTCAAACCGCGCTTTCACTTGCTCCGGCCCAAAACGGGATTACGGTCCCGGACATTTATCTGCGCGTCACCTGTGCGGTGGCCTGCCATGTGCTGGGTCGGAAAGATGAAGCCGAAAAACGGCTTCTGGATGCGATGAAAATTGCGTTGCCGCACGGCTTTATCACGCCTTTTGCCGAGGTGGTTACGGCATTCGGCGGGTTGGTGGAGTCGTGTCTGGAACGGTCATTCCCCAATTATTACGAGGTCGTCATCGGGCAATGGAAACGCACATGGAAAAACTGGATATCTTTTCACAACCGTTTTACAAAAGACAACATTACGCTGATATTGTCTTTGCGGGAATACCATATTGCAGTGTTGGTCGCGCGCCGCGTTCCCTATGTAAAAATCGCCGAGCAATACGGTATTTCGGTGGGACGGCTTAAAAATATCGTGCTGGAGATTTATCAAAAACTGTGTATATCCGGCAGGGATGAATTATCGCAATATATTTTCTGAATTCGAAAAAGTGACTTTTTTTGAATGAAAAGGCACTTCCGAAAAAATAAATTTGCCTTTATGATAAGTTTGAATACTGTCTGAGGGCTTTTTTATTATACCAAGAAGGGAAGCGATCAGCCATGCGCTCTGAGCAAAAGCCGTATAAAATCTGCCGGGCGGGCGGACGGGAAATCCCGATTTACCTGAAATATGATGAAGTGCAGCAGGAGAGCTATCTCGCCTATCCCGATTACGAAGCGCATCCCGAATACACCGATGACGGCAGGCCGTTTGCCACTGCGGAGCAGGACAGCTGTTCTTTTTGCATACCGAATGTGCCGGATAAACCGTCGCCGGACGATTGCGGCGGCTGCGGCTGGTTTTTGCGGGAACAGACGCCGTATGATCCGATCGGTATCTGTATGTGCGACAAACGACAGCGTATAATATGAAAAATCAAGAAAAAAGGGAGAATTAAAATGAAAAAGAAATTATTTTCGGGCCTGCTGATTGCGGCAGTGCTGATGTTTTCGATCATGCCTTTTTCGGCTTTTGCCGCAGAAGCGACGGTCGGTGATTTTGTCGTGGCGACCGATATCGTCAACGGCTATACCTATAACAGTGACGGCGGTGCGGTGGTCTTTACACAACCCGGTACTTATACGATATCGATGAAAAGCGGCGTTACGACGACCGCTTCGAGTAAAATTCAAATCAACGGCGGAACAGCTGACGCGCCGATCACGATTATTTTAAACAACGTCTCGGTGAAGAACACATACTGCGCATTTGATTTGTCAAGTACATCTTATGCGAATCTTATTCTGGCGGAAGGTACGGTAAATTCAATGGTAAGCGGCGGCGATTACGCCGGTGTTTGCTGCAGAATCGGTGCTACGTTGGTGATCTCCGGTACAGGTTCGCTCAACGCCGTAGGCGAAAAATACGGCGCAGGAATCGGCGGAAAATCCGATGATATGGGTGCGAGCGATGCCGGAACCATTATCATCAACAGCGGAACGATCACAGCCAGCAGCCAGTTTGGCGCGGGTATCGGCGGCGCATATTATCACGGCGATGGCGGTACCATCATCATCAACGGTGGTACGATCACCGCTACCGGCGGTTTATGCGAAAGCGGCGACGGCGGTGCGGGTATCGGCGGCGGCGGATATGGCGGCGACGGCGGCAATATCACCATCAACGGCGGCACGGTTATCGCCGGCAGCAACACAGCCGGCGTCTATTACGGCGGCGGTGCGGGCATCGGCGGCGGAGATATGGGTGATGGCGGCACCATCACCATCAACGGCGGCACGGTCACCGCGACAGGCGGTGCATGCTTTAAATACAAAGAAGGCGGTGCGGGCATCGGCGGCGGTGCGGACGGAAACGGGGGTACTGTAATCATTACCGGCGGGTCGGTTAAAGTCACAGCGGGTTATAACGCTGCCACAATCGGTGCCGGCAGTAACGGAACTGATGACGGTACGTTGTCGAACGGATACAAGTCGGTATATCCGAGAGGCGTATATGACGTGTTCTCGGAAACCGATCCGCAGGAAGTCAGTTATGATATTCCCATTATTTCGGGTGGCGTCACGATGCATTACACATACACGGGCACCGGACACGGAAACGGTGAGACCATGCTGTATTTCTATCTGCCGGAAGGGCAATTTTCCGAAACCGTTCTCACAAGTGACACAAACCCCATTCAGGTCGGCGACAGCGTGACCTTTACCGCGACCGTCACACAGACCTACGGCAGCGCTGCGGAAAAAGGGGATGTGGATTTTTATGACGGGGACACGCTTCTGGGAACAGCTACAGTGTCCAACGGAACAGCGGCCTTTACCACGAGCATCTTATCGGCGGGACTACATACGATCAATGCGACTTATAACGGGTATGAAGGCGGTTTCGGCAGTTACTCCGAAGAATTTATTCAAAGAGTGTATGCGGGAACGATTTATGATATTTCGGCGGGCGACATTAATATCAATTCCGGAGGCACCTATCTGATCACCGGTTCGACAACGGAGTTTGTGATTTCGGTCAACACAACCGACGCGGTTACCGTTCTGCTTGACAACGTGACGATCGATTTTTCACAGGCCACATCGTATATGAGGTGTCCGTTTAACAGCAATCGGAATGTGACGATTCTGTTGGAAGGGCAGAATGTCTTCACATGCGGTACGAATACGAATTCGGCGATGAGTAATCAACCCGCCATCAAGGTTGAGGTTTCGGAGACGCTGACGATTGACAATGCCGAGGGCAGCACGGGTTCTGTTTCTGTAACCGGTGGGTACGGGATGGCCGGTATCGGCGGGGGTTACGGAGTGGTATCCGGTAATGTCGTGATCAACGGGGGAACGGTTGAGGCCACCGGCGGAAAATACGGTGCGGGCATCGGCGGCGGACAAGGTACGATGGGCGGTACGGTCACTGTAAACGGCGGAACAGTCATTGCACAGGGCGGATTTTGGGCTTCCGGCATCGGCGGCGGTCAAAACGGCGTGGGCGGTACGGTTATAATCAACGGCGGATATGTGATGGCAACCGGCGGTGACAGCGGTGCGGGCATCGGCGGCGGATACGGCAAAGCCGGCGGAAATGTGACGATCACCAATGGCACAATCACAGCCACAGGCGGTTTATACAGTTCCGGTATCGGCGGCGGCCGCAGCGGTACGGGCGGCACAGTCGTCATCACGGGCGGCTCCGTAAAAGCGGCAATCGGTTCCGGCGATGCGGAGGCCATCGGACACGGCGCATATATCGAAACCGATACCGTCGGTACGCTGACAAACGGATATGAAGCGGTGACGCTGACGATCCAGTCGGATATGGTTGACGCCGATAACCCGACGGAAGTCAGCTGGACGTCGTTTGTGACCGGCAGCGAAAAGACCTATACTTATTGTTATACGGGAAAAGGACACGGCGGCGGGGATACGAATCTCTACTTTTATCTGCCCGCGTCCGCTTCGCTCAGCGCCGAAAACAGCACGTCGGGCGAATCCTATGTGTTGGGCGGTGTTCCCGATACCGGAAGCGGCGAAAATGTCACTCTTTGGGCGGGTTTGACCGCGACATGTGCGTTTGGCGGTCTTTTAGTACTGCTCAAAAGAAAATCCGAAAAAGCATAATGCGATAACAATGAGCGGTTAACGGTTTCGGTCAACGATTGTTGTCATTTCATCGGTTTCATGGTATCATACGATTTAAAATAAGACGTTTTCACGAGAAGGAACGGCTTGATTTGAACTACCATAAAAGGAACCGAAATATGAACGATAAAGATAACAGAAATAAACCGACTTACTGCAATCCGCTGCCGCTGCCGGATTATCCGAGAGGGCGGCCTTGCAGAACACATCCGGAACTGTCGGATTACCGCGAGACGGCGGATCCGACGGTGTTATATGAAGACGGTGTTTGGTATCTCTATCCCTCCTGCGGGATGGCGTATGTCAGCCGTGATTTTGTCAATTGGGAACATGTGAAAATCGAGCCGGAGGACATGGGATATGCGCCGACGGTCGTGCATTATAAAGATAAATATTATATGGCGGCAAGCGGTGTCTCCGAGCTGCGGGAAGCCGACAATCCGCTGGGGCCTTTTGTGCCGGTCGGAAATTTTACCGACCTTTCGGGAAATGAGCTGCGTCCTGGCGACCCGATGTTATTTGCAGATAACGACGGCCGTTTATATCTCTATTACGGCGGTGGAACACCGATCTACGGCGCGGAACTGGACGGCGATCAACCGTGGCGGCTGATCACCGAGCCGAAAGCGCTTTTAAAATATGACCCCGCGCATGTTTGAGAGCGTCTGGGGCAGTGGAATGAAGACAAAGCGTTCAGCTATGTCGAGGGCGCCTGGATGTTCAAACACAACGGCATCTATTATCTGTGCTACTGTGCGCCCGGCACCGAATTCGACACCTACAGTGTCGGCGTGTACCGTGGGAGCAGTCCGCTCGGGGATTTTGTATATCAGGAAAACAATCCGATCATCACGAAAAGATACGGCATTATTCGCGGACCGGGGCACGGCTGCGTGGTCAATGGCCCCGATAATACGATTTGGATTTTTTATACCTGCACGCTCTGTTATGCGCATGGGACCGAACGCAGAGTCGGGATGGATCCTGTCGGAATCGACGAAAACGGGAATTTATTCACGGCGGGTGCGTCTGAAATCCCGCAATTTGCCCCCGGGGTTTTAGCGAATCCGCAGAACGGAAACGGTGCCGGAATGCTGCCGCTTTCTTTCCGCCGCCCATGCGAAGCATCGAGCACGGCGCCCGGTCGAGATGCGTTATACGCGTTTGACGACAGCATGCTGACTTGGTGGCAGCCGTCGGCGGAGGATGAAAAGCCGTGGATTTCGGTTCAGTTCCGCACACCATTTGAAGTGAAAGCGTTCCGCATCATCTGGCGCGACGTCGGACTGGATTACAGGAACGGCGTGCTGCCGGGGCCTTTTTGCTATACGGTAGAAGCCAAAATGCCCGATGAGGACTGGCAAGTGATTTTCGATATGCGCGAAAACAAACGGGACATGGTGCTTGATTATCAAGTGCTGCCGGATACGGTTTTGGCAAAGGAAGTTCGGCTGGTTCTTCACGGTGCACCGGCGGGAATCACGCCGGGGGTTATCAGTTTTACCGTGTTCGGGGATTGTCCGGATGAATGAATTGAAAAAGAGAATTTGAAATTTTGTGGATTGGAGGGTTATCGGATGAACGAGACGCTGAAAGTGATTGCACAGCGGTATTCGTGCCGCGATTTTGACGGCAGGATGCCGGAGCGGGACAAGCTGGAGGCCATTGCGCTGGCTGCAGTGCAGTCGCCGAGCGGGATGAACCGCCAGCCATGGCGGATTGTCGTGGTAAACAACAAAGCCATCGTCGATGAACTGGACGACGAGGGCATGCGCATTTTGAAAAACGGCGACGACAGTGATTATTACAATCTGATCTTAAAACGGGGTGGGAAATTGTTTTACAATGCGCCCTGCATGTTCCTGATTTTAAAGCAATCCGGGCGGGAGGTTGATATCGGCATTGTCAGCGAAAACATTGCATTGGCCGCCACATCTTTAGGGCTTTCCAGCGTTATCGCCGCGTCGCCCGCCATTCCGTTAAAGGGTCAAAACGGGGATATGTTCAGAAAAAAGTTTAACCTGCCGGACGGGTGGGAATTCGGACTTTCGGTTTTGGTGGGGTATGCTGTTGCGGAGGGTTCTCCGCATCAACCCGATTTGTCCAAAATTCGATTTATCGAATAGCGTTTTATTTCGCCAAGCCTCTCGGTACTAAAAAAACACGGTCTTTTCTTTGCAGAAAAGACCGTGTTTCAGTATATTCGCTTTTTATTTATAGGAAAAAAATCATGTAAAACCCGCCGACGATCATCAGCGCGCCGACAACAATCATGCCGACCAAGATGATTTTTCGGGAATGATCCCCTTTGACAATGAACATGTCGGTTTTTTCGCGGCTGTACAGAATTTGCAGCACTTTTCCCTCGCGGTATTTTTTTCTGTTTGAACCCGATTGTTCCGGAGCTTGAATCAAAGTGCCGTCCGACAGGCGGTATTCCACCACCATGGTGTACATAAGCTGCTTCCCGGCAGGGGTTTGATCGTAATATTCGTTATAAGTCGTCACCGTGGCGGTAGTTTCCACAGGGTCTTGAAAAAGCCTTTTTTCCCGCTTTAATAACAGGATTCCCAAAACCATGATTATCAAGCCGGTGACAGTAAAAATGATCATTTCCTTCATAACAGCACCTCGTATATTTAATGATGTTTTGTTTTTATAACGGTTTATTCTATCGCCATTTCAGTTAAAGTACCGTTATTATAATCCATGATGTACAGGACGCCGGTGCTTTGATTTACATAAAATTTTGCGATGGTGCCCTCATAATCCGCATTGGGGTCATCGGTCGTATCGGTATAGAGCCGCAGGCAGTAAAAGGCCTCGTCGGTCTCTCCCACTGCATCATTCACATTGACATAGTAAGTTCCGTCCGAAGCGACTTTCAGCATGTCATCCCCGATGTATTCACACAGATAACCCTCGTCGGCATAGGCGTTTTCAATGACCGCAATGGCGTTGAGAACCGTCTCGTTTGTTTCGGGCTGAGAATCCGACTCTGACATGGTGTATTCGCTGACATCCTCTTCATACGGAACATCGGCCCCTCCGCACGCGGCAAACAGGGTCATCATCAAAATGCACAGAAAGCAGGCGATTAATTTCTTCATTGTGGTTAACTCCTTTAAAATTTCGGATGATCACATAAGAAAGAACCGGCAGCAGATAAACTCAAATACTGCCAAAAGATTATAGCATATTCTCAAAGATAAAAACCGGTTTTCAAAAATTTATTTTTAATTGATAAATTTGCTGCGGATGAAAATCCCAAAAAAGGCGCAAAAATCCGCAGGGGGTTACTGGATATTCTGTCAATTCAGCTTGTTTTTGCTTTAGAAGTTTGCGCTTTTGTGATATATTGTTTTGCGTTCGGCACAGAACGGCGCGGGGTAAAATCCAAAAGCGCGGCAGCCGGACGACAGTATATCTGTAACAGGAGATGCCGATTTGTTAAAACAGAGCCATAAACTTTTAGGAGAATATTTGATTCATAACTGCGCGGAATTGCCGAAAAAGCGGCATAAAAAGCTGTTTTTATGGGGCTGTGTCGAGCCGGATTACAATTACCTGACATATCTGAAGGGGTCACTGAAAATTCAGCCGTTTCGGGGGCATCATTATCCCAACGGGCAGAGCCGGATTCTGCGTCTGGTCAGACGTCTGCGGCGAAACCACCGCCGAAATGTTTTGAATTTTTATCGCCTCGGGAAGCTGATGCACTACGTCGCCGACGCTTTCACCTATACGCATAATCCCGAATTCGGCGGGCGTGTCAAAGGCCATCACAGCTATGAGATCAATCTGCACAGCCGCTTCCAAAGCGGATTTTGCGGAACGGTATTTCCGCTGCAAAACGGAAAATCCGGTTCGGCGGAGGCGCTCTTTTTCGACGCGCACCAGCAGTATACCGAGACCCCTGCGGGGTTTTCCACGGATTTGGATTATATCGTAAAAGTAGCCGCTTCGGTGTTCCGACTGCTCGTTCCCGAGGCCCAAACCGCCGCAAAGTCCCGAAAACTTCTGTTGAGCAGTTTATACGGGCTTTTGCGCAGAGATGGTCAAGAGGGAGATATTGCTCTGGAGTATTCGGAGAGTCCGGTGGTTGGGTGAGGAAACTGCATATAACAGAGAAAACGCCGCATGAACAGCGGCGTTTTTGCGTATAAATGGTCGTTTTTTCCACCCATAAAAATTATTGAGAGGGTGGGGGTGGGGAGAAGAGACGGGAAAATATATTTTGTTTATAGAGATATTGCAAAATAAATATCGAAAAAAGCTTTACATATTGAAAATATTATTGTAAAATCATAAAATAATCTTGAATTCCGGAGGGTTTTTATGGACGGCATCGACTTCGCAATCCTGAGGGTTCTGCGTAAACAGGCGCGCGCATCTCTTTCCGAAATCGGGCAGAAAGTCAACCTGTCGGTCTCTGCTGTAGGCGAACGTATCAAGAAACTTGAAGCGTCCGGCGTCATCAGCCGGTATGTCGCCATCATCGACGGCAGCAGCTTTCACAAGGAACTGACCGCGTTCATGTTCGTGAGCTTGGAAAATCCGAGTTATATTGAGAGTTTTCTGAAGTTCATCGACGGCGAAAACGACATCTTAGAGTGTCACTACATCGCGGGCAACTATGATTATGTGCTCAAAATCGTGACAAACAACCCCTCGACGCTCGAAAAACTGCTGAACAAGATCAAAGGCGTTTCCGGCGTCATTAAGACCTACACCAACGTCGTGCTTGCCACCTGTAAAAACAACGAATCGGTCTACCCGGAATAACCTGATTATAAAGAAGGTCTTACCGTGGTTATCGGCGTGATCAAAGAAATTAAGAACAATGAGTTCAGAGTGGGGCTCACCCCGGGCGGCGCACATGTACTGGCGCGCGAGGGACACACCGTGCTGGTCGAAACCGGCGCCGGCGAAGGCAGCGGATTCACAGACGCAGAGTACATTGAAGCGGGTGCAGCTGTCGAGAGCGACAAAAAGAGTATTTTCGACCGCGCAAACATCATCGTCAAAGTTAAGGAACCGCTGGCATCGGAATATGATTTGTTCCACGAGGGACAAACGCTTTATACCTATTTACACCTTGCCCCGAATCCGCCTCTTGCAAAAGCGCTGCTCGATAAAAAGGTCACGGGTATCGCATTTGAAACCGTGCAAAAGGACGGCACGCTGCCGCTTTTGGCCCCGATGAGCGAGGTCGCGGGGCGGATGTCGATTCAAGTCGGCGCGAATTATCTGCAAAAACCGAACGGCGGGCTGGGCGTGCTGCTCGGCGGCGTCGCGGGAGTTTTGCCCGCCAAGGTCGTGATTGTCGGCGGCGGCACAGTCGGCACCAACGCCGCGAAAATTGCCCTCGGGCTGGGTGCGGACGTAACCATTCTGGATATCAGCCTGCCGCGTCTGCGCTATCTCGACGACATTTTCGGCGGACGGCTGAAGACGCTGGTCTACAATGCCTATAATGCGGCGCAGACGGTGAAAGACGCCGATCTGCTGGTCGGAGCCGTTTTGGTTCCGGGCAAGAGCGCGCCGAAAATCGTAACTGCGGATATGGTCAAGACCATGAAAAAGGGCTCGGTCATCGTCGACGTCGCCATCGATCAGGGCGGCTCGATCGAGACCATCGATCATGCGACGACCCACGACAATCCCACTTATGAAAAGTTCGGCGTGATTCATTATTCGGTGGCTAATATGCCGGGCGCGGTACCCCGTACCTCGACGTTGGCACTCGAATCGGCGACGATGCCGTATCTGGTCAATCTCGCGAACAAGGGTGTCTCCCGTGCGCTGCTCGAAGATGAAGGCCTGATGAAGGGTCTGAACACCGCGAAGGGCTATATGACCTGCCAAAACGCGGCGGACAGTTTGGGACTGGAATACAGAGACCCGAAAACATTGATTGCAACTTTATAAGAGAAACAATCGGAACCCGGCAGTCATCATCTCGATGACTGCCGGGTTTTATATTTTTAAAAAGTTTCGCGGTTTTTATATCATTTAATACTTTATTTAATATTGTGATTTTTTGTTGAAAATATGATGACTGTATATTGAAAATATTCGAAAATTGTATTTACAAATATTTTGATCTTTCATATAATAAAAATAGATATAGAGAAAATAAAACAAAAAAGAATAGAAAGGTGATTTTTATGAAGAAAACCAAGTTTCTGTTGATTGCCGCGATGCTGCTATGTATGGTGATTATGTTCAACTCCGTATTCGCATCGCTGTCAGTCTCACTCCCAACGGGTTCTATTCCGTCGATTCTTTCATTGTCTTCAACGCCGTCGATGATCTCCTTTCCGTCGTTGACTTCCTCTTTATCAAGCACATCATCTTCCCCGTCTATTGTCATTCCTTCGACTTCATTTGTTTCATTATCGACGGCGCCTTCCGTTCCGTCGATGATCTCTTTACCGTCGTTTACAACTTCGTCATCTGTCACGACATCGGCCACCTCATCCGCGGATACAGCGGGTTCATCAGCGCCGGTTTCTTCGCAAAGCTCAGCGGCGGAATCCGTTACGGTTTCTTCGGGGACATCTTCAGCTTCGTCCGCAATAACCTCGGCAGTGTCTTCTATTTCGTCTTCCGCCACTGTCTCCACACAGTCGACAGATGTGATTTCATCTGAAGCCGCGGCATTACCGGAAGCAGTCGCTGATGCTTCATCAACGGAAGCAACAGGCACACAATCGGCCGATGCCGCAATTTTTTCCGATGAAGCGAGTGCTGCCGTTGTACAAGATGAAAACGCCGTTTCCGGTGGCTTTACGGAGATGATTCAACAAAACGCAGTGTACATTATAATTGGATTTCTGTTGATTATCATTGCTCTTGTGGTCGTTATTTTGACCAGCAAGAGCAAGAAAAAGCAATGATTTAAGTTGCAACGCCATTTCGAGGGAATCCAAACACGCAAAAAACTATTTGTTGTTTCAGGGAAAATATCCACAATATTCGAAAGGAGCGGTGCGTTAGAGCAAAACGGATTACTGTGATTGACTGAGAGGTAAGTGCGCGTAATGGCACTTCCCGATGTTCGGCATCTTTGGCGGCGAAACAGAGTTTGATCTTTTCATAGACGTTTCTTTGATGAACGGCAGAGCAGAAAATTTTAAAAAGCGGCGGCAATTACCCAACCGGTGACTGCCGCCGCTTTTATTATGCAATTTGTGTTATGCTCTTTATTGTTTATATAAATCTTCGAGGATGGCGACGCATTTGTCGATACCGATGACACCGCTGTTGAGCGTAATGTGATAGTTTTGCGCCATGCCCCAATCCCTGCCGGTGAACTGTTTATAATAGACACTGCGCCGCGCGTCTTTATCACTGATGCGTTTTTCCGGCGTATTTTCAGACTGGCCGTAGAGCCGGACGATACGCTCCGCGCGATAAGCCATATCCGCATGAATGAAGACGTGAAGACAGTCGCTGCGGTCTTTGAGAATGTAATCCGCGCATCTGCCGACAATCACGCACGGCTCTTTTTCGGCGATCTGTTGTATCACGTCCCGTTGGATGCACCAAAGAAAATCGTCCGCAGAGAGGCCGTTCATGACGCCGGGCGTGCCGGTTTGACCGAAGAAGGATTCGAATTTACTCTTGGATTGTGCATATTCTCCGTGTTCTTCGATGAAATTCTGCGCGAAACCGGTTTCAAGCGAGACCTGTTTTACAAGCTCTTTATCGTAATATTTGATTCCAAGATTTTCGGCAAGCGCCTTGGCGATGCTCCTGCCGCCGCTTCCGAATTCGCGGCTGATCGTGATAATTTGTTTAGACATTTAGGCTTCCTCCATATCATAATTTTCAACAGCGGTGGTTTCAGGCTTCTTATGAAGGGATTTGTAAGTTGCAATGATAATGATCACAGATACGACGAAGGTGAGGATGTCCGAGACCGGCATGGAATAGAGAACGCCGTCCAGTCCGAAGAACAGCGGGAGCAGCAGTGCCAGTCCCACACCGAACACAATTTCACGGATCATCGAGAGCATCGTGGAAGCAAAGGCCTTGCCGACCGACTGCAGGAAAATAAATGTCGCTTTGTTCACACAGGCGAAGATCATCATGCAGAGGTAAATGCGGAAGGAACGGACGGCAAATTCGGTATAAAAGACACTCTCGTTCGCCGCGCCGAAAATCATAATCAGCTGCGTGGGCAGCAGTTCGACAATCAGCAGGGCAATGGCGCCGACAGAGGCCTCGGCAATCAGCAATCGCGTAAACAGCGCCTTGACGCGGTCAGTGCGCTGCGCGCCCATGTTATAACCGACGACCGGTATGCACCCCGCCGCCATGCCGATGACAATCGAGATGACGATCTGGAAGAATTTCATGACGATACCTAACACCGCCATCGGGATTTGAGCGTATTGTTCCTGACCGAAGATCGGATCAAGTGCGCCGTATTTAAGAATCATATTCTGAATGGCTGCCATCGCTGCGACCAGTGAGATCTGCGAGAGAAAACTTGTCAGTCCCAGCGAGAGAAAGCGGCCGATGACTTTTTTCTGCAGGTTGAAACTGCTTCTTTGGAGCTTGACCGCTTTCATGTGCAGCAGATACCAAATGGCCATAATCGCCGTAATAATCTGTCCGATCACGGTTGCGACTGCGGCGCCCATCATGCCCCATTTGAAAGCAAAGATGAAGATCGGGTCGAGGATGATATTTGCAACCGCTCCGGCTAATGTCGAGAACATCGCGAATTTCGGGCTGCCGTCTGAGCGTATGATCGGATTCATGGCCTGCCCGAACATATAGAACGGAATTCCAAGTGAGATCCAGAAGAAGTACTCTTTTGACAGTGAAAACGTCTCGGCGTTGACTCTGCCGCCGAACATGGTCAGAATCTGGTTTTGAAAGATCAGATAGACCGCCGTGAGTATCAAGCTGCCCGCGACAGTGAGCACCACCGCGTTTCCAACGCCGTGATGCGCTTTTTCGTTTTCCTTTGCGCCAAGGCAGATGCTAACGAATGAGCAGCAGCCGTCTCCGATCATTACCGCGATGGCGAGCGCGATAATGGTCATCGGGAAGACGACGGTGTTGGCCGCGTTGCCGAATGAGCCCAGATAATCCGCATTTGCAATGAAAATCTGGTCGACGATATTATACAGCGCCGCGACGAGCAGCGAAATGATACAGGGGACGGCGTATTTTCGCATGAGTTTTCCGACGCTTTCGGTTTCGAGGAAATTGTTTGAGGGTAATTGCTGCATTTTATATCTACTCCGTTTTTGATTTCGGGCAACAAAAAAATGCGCAAATCCAATCTGGATTTACGCATTTCGCTACTCGATGTGTAAACTTATTGTACACTAAAATTTCAAAAATGTCAACCCGGGCGGTTTTTATTTTTCAATCGAATCGGGTTTCCCAGTGTTCGCTGTCTTTGGCTTCAAAGCAGAGTTTGATCTGTTCATAGGTGTTTTTCTCGGTGAACAATTCGGGCAGGG
>DAOSWV010000030.1 GCA_035380125.1 Oscillospiraceae bacterium | reverse complement strand
CACCCTTGAATTTTAACCGTTCGCGCTGAAAATTCGACCTCTCGTGAAGCATTTTCGCCTTATTTTTGAGATCGGGTATATAATTGGATTTGCAATTCACATAATTCTCACACAAAAGCGGTATTATTTGGGAAACAGCCCGAAGAGGTATTAAAAATGCGGATATTAACGGACGAAAATATCTTCAGGTCCTCCTATTTCAAAAACATCTGTCCCTGTTATGAACAGTTTTTGGAACCCGAAAAGCTGTTTTCGCGGCTGACCGACGATCCCGCCGAGATCAAACGCCGTCAGGACATCCTGCGTGATCTTCTGGACAATTCGAAATTGTTTGGTGACCTCTGTTCCCTCTCAGACACGGTCAAGCTCTATAAAGCCACGTTTGATGGAATGCCCGATCACGACCGCGGCGATTTCCGCCTCAACCTCGAGTACTTCGACGCTGCCTGCGGCGTTATCGAATTACTGGATCGGTTTTTGAAATCTGCGGAATACACCGGACAATATCCCTGGTTGGTCAGCTTCAGTAAAAGCGTCGGAGAACTCGCGCAAAAATACAGCGCTGAAAAGATGATCGCAGCCTGGAAACAGACGTTTGTGCCTGAAGAAAACATGCACGCCTGCGATTTCGGTTTCAGCCTTGACGATATTCTCTGGCCCAAACAATACAAACTACTCTCCATGCGCGCACAGGAATACACGAGAAGAAACTGCTCCTATCGGATTGAACAAATAAAAATACCGTTCGTTGATCGTGCTCATGTAGGCGTTATCGGTTCGATAAGAGGAATCAACCACGCTCCGGTTTGGTGGACTCACAGCAAAAGTGACTATAGCCAAAGTTATATATTAAAAGTATATGCCGCTAATTATCTTGAAGAACACGCTGTCTCCGACGCCCCTTTTCGCGTCAAGCTCTTTGCAACAGCATTGATCGCCGAACTCGAATCGATCATAAACGAATTCGTCCCGTATCTCTGCGCCGCCAAAATCGCTCTTTATTGGCGCGAAAAAGGCATTCCCTTTTGTATCCCCGAATTCGGAAAACCCGGTGAAATCGACATCAAAGGGTTGTTTAATCCCTACATTGTCGAAAATGAGGGCATTGAAACCACCATCGAAAACGATATTGCTCTCAGCGGCGAAATTGCGGTTGTAACCGGTGCAAATCGAGGCGGAAAGACCGCGTTTGTCACCTCAGTGACGCTTTGCCAAATCTTATTTCAACTCGGTTTTCCCATTCCGGCAAAGTCGGCCAAACTCGGTTTGTTTAATGGTATCATCACAGTCTTCGCGGGCGAAGAACAGGGCTTAATCGGCACCGGACGGCTGGGTGAGGAACTGAAAAAACTAGCCGCCGGATTGAAAGCCGCACAGGAGGGAAACACGCTCATCTGTTTCAACGAACCGCTGACCGGCACTTCAAGCCGTGACGGCGAACGCATTTTAGCCGAAACGCTGTGTATTCTCAAAGAGTCAGAGGCGATGGGCTTTGTGGTCACTCACCTGCTGGGTCTTGCCCATGCGCTTGATTTTCTCAATCAAGTGAGCGGCAGTGCATTTGTCACACTCACCGCCCAAACCGACGGCGATAAGCCGCTTTATAAAATCATCCCGGCTCCCGCAGCCGAAACCAGCCACGCCAGAGCTGTCGTGTATGACGTTATGTATAATTCAACAAATTAATTTCATGTAATTCTCACATTTCAGAGGTATTATTTGGCAAACGGCACAGAGAGGTGTAAAAATGCGGATATTGACGGACAAAAATATCTTCAGGTCTTCCTATTTCAAAAACATCTGTCCCGGTTATGAACAATTTTTCGAGCCCGAAAAACTGTTTTTGCGGATGACGGATGAACCGGTTGAGCTCAAGCGCCGTCAGGACATCCTGCGTGACCTGCTTAAAACCCCCGAGTTATTCGAAGACCTCCGTTTTATCTCGGAGGCAATCATGCAGTTCAAGTCTTCTTTTGACGATATGCCCAATCACGACTGCGGCGATTTCCGACTCAATCTTGAACCGTTTAACGACGCCGACGGTGCAATCAGCCTGCTTGCCCGATTTTTAAAAACCACAGAATATGCCGAAAAATTCCCGTGGCTAAAAAATTTTAAAGCGGGTGTGATGACGTTATCAGAGCGCCATTGTGTTGAAAAAATGATCACCGCTTGGGAACAAGCGTTTGTACCCGAAGAACATATGCGTGCATGCGACTTCGGTTTTAATCTTGACGATATTCTTTGGCCGACGCATTATAAACTGCTTGCCATGCGCGAACGGGAATACACGAAAAAGAATACGCCATATAAAATCGAGCAGATCAAAATGCCGCTGTCAAATCGTATGCAAGCAACTTTTAAAGAATTAGACCTGAATACGACTATTGTTACCCGTACGGAAGGTATCGATCAATTCCAGCTAAATGATAACCGATTTATGGCGAGGCGGGAAAATTTTATATTTAGCGAAGAAGCCATGGGTAACAGATCAAAAGTCAATTCAATCATGCAAAACTATGATGCCGAATTCGGAAAGATTATGGATGAGGAATTCTACAGCAAAAATTATATTTTGAAAGCGGTCGCCTGCCAGCTTTTAAGAGACCGCTCCGCTTCTGACGCTCCTGCCCGAATCAAGTATTTTGTCACCTCGCTGATCGGTGAACTTGAACCTCTCGTCACCGAATTCGTCCCGTATCTCTGCGCCGCGAAAGTCGCGCTCTATTGGCGGGAAAAGGGCATTCCGTTCTGCATTCCCGCATTCGGAAAACCCGGTGAAATCGACATCAAAGGGCTGTTTAATCCCTACATTGCCGAAAATGAGGGCATTGAAGGCACCATCGAAAACGATATTGCTCTCAGCGGTGAAATTGCGGTTGTAACCGGTGCAAATCGAGGCGGAAAGACCGCGTTCGTTACCTCGGTGACGCTTTGCCAAATCTTATTTCAACTCGGTTTTCCCATCCCGGCAAAGTCGGCCAAACTCGGTTTGTTCAATGGTATCATCACAGTCTTCGCGAGCGAAGAACAGGGCTTAATCGGCACCGGACGGCTGGGTGAGGAACTGAAAAAACTAGCCGCCGGATTGAAAGCCGCACAGGAGGGAAACACGCTCATCTGTTTCAACGAACCGCTGACCGGCACTTCAAGCCGTGACGGCGAACGCATTTTAGCCGAAACGCTGTGTATTCTCAAAGAGTCAGAGGCGATGGGCTTTGTGGTCACTCACCTGCTGGGTCTTGCCCATGCGCTTGATTTTCTCAATCAAGTGAGCGGCAGTGCATTTGTCACACTCACCGCCCAAACCGACGGCGACAAACCGCTTTACAAAATCATTCCGGCACCTGTAGCAGAAACCAGTCACGCCAAGGCAGTGGTCTCACGCTTTATTTCCTGAATATAAAAGGAGGAAAATCGGACATGAAACTGTTTTTCGAACAAAATCCCAACCCCGCCTGCTGGATCGGCAGCGAACTGGACATGCACAATCTGCGCATCGACTCGTTGCTGTTTGACATTTGCGCCGGCAGTGAATACCCGGTTGACGCCGGTATGTTATGCCGCTTTTTTACAGCCGATCTCGACGATCTGCACGCACGGCACCGGATCATGTCCGACCTGCGCAAAGACCCGGAGATTCTCGAGGCTTTTCGACAGCTGCTGCACGGTATGCTTCAAATCAAAAAGTCTTTTGAAAAGGGTAAGCACATCTTGGTGGAATTGCGTATGCAATTGTGGGAATACCGCACCATGCAGCAGTTTGCATCTCTTGCAGATGCATTTTTCAGCGCACTTTCCGAAAAAACCCTCTGTCCGGAATTGACGGAATTGATCAAACAATTCAAAGCCATCAAAGCTGAAAGCAAATGCGACGAAATTTTAACAGCGGTCAGCATGCTGGATACCGCCTGGATGAATGTGCGGCGTATGCGCATCGGTGTCAATATCCTCGAACACCCCGAAGTCGTTACAACCGCAGTCATCTTTGGCGAACACGGCGATACGCCCTATTCACCTTATTCGGTATTCGATAAAGAGGGACTCGATGCGGGTGACGCGGGACTTTCGCGCGAGAAAAAGTTCAGCTTCGGAAAATATGACACCTTCTTTGAACGCGCCATCCTGCGCGATTTCAAGATCCGTTATAAAAAGCAGATCGAGGCCTTTGAATCGGTAATGGAACAGGCCCATGACATCGAAGCGATTTGGAAATTCGCCGTCTGTGCCGACAGCGTGGCTTTTCTGCTGGCCGGCATTGAGTTTGAACGGCGGCTTGCGGCACGGGGATTTTGGCACACCACACCGCAGTTTTCGGATCATTTCGCGGCTGAGCGGCTCTATTCTGCAGCGCTGGCACTCGGCTCCCCCGATCCCGTAATCGACAACGACTTTAAACTTGATAAGAAATTCTATGTGCTGACCGGCGCAAATCACTCCGGAAAAACCGAATTACTGCTGTGTATCTCGCAAGCGCAGTTTTTAGGCCAACTGGGCTGGAACGTCCCGGCGGCGGAGATTGCGCTCCCGGCGGTCCCTGCGATCTTAACATTGTTTTCTGCGGGCGAGGACAAAAATGCCGAACTTTCGCGGATGGAACTCGAGGCCAAGCGCTTCGCCGAAATCATGCAAGAGCTTAAGCCCGGCACTTTTGTACTGCTCAACGAGCCGATGACCTCCACCAACCCCGATGAGGGCGCCGAAATCTGTTGTGACATGATCGAGAAGATCACGGCGGCGGGCGGCAGCGGCATTATGGTAACCCATCTATATGAATTGTTCTCTCTGCTCGACGGTGATTACGGCAGTTTGTACATGAAGAGCCTTCACCAACCCGACGGCGGTATCGTCCATACCTTCAAAGTGCAGACCGTATCCCCCGAGTGTGAGAGCTATGCGGTGGAATTGGCGCACAGCATCGGTATCCGGTATGCCGACAGTGATTTTATCCGAACACTCGGCGAGAAACTCAGCGAAAAGGTTTGAGAATAATTCTCAAACTTGCGAAAGGACGGCCGTAAAAATGAACGACTTTTTATGGGGAGACTGCACACCCAAACCGGCGGTTTTATCCGGTCTGAAACAGCTGCCGTTTTCGGATTTTTATCATCTCCTCTTCGAGCATAGTACCGGAGCGATTTTTACAGATAAAATGTTGGAAGAACTTATCAGCGCCGATCCCGAGGTCATTCGGATGCGGCAGGAATTGATTCGGGAAATGATTCAGAATAAACAGTTGACAGGTTGTTTCAGACGTTTTTCCGATGAATATGTCGGTTGGCGGGAATATGTCGGAAATCGATTTGAGGATGGCGGAGATGCCATTGCCAACATCGATCCCTGCGGACACGTCACCGCTGTCTTTGACGCCATTGATAATTTTCTGCACGCCCTGCAAAACGCGCAGAGCCCGCTTGCGAAAAATTTTAAGACGAAGCTTGAAACGCTGCGCAATGACCTTTCACTCGATCGGTTTAAGGAAATCTGGAAAAAAGCATATTACGACATCAGCAACGCAAAAAGTTATACCGTCGGGCTAAACATGGATGAAAATCTGCTGCCTTGCAACTGCAAACTGCTGTCGGTCAATCAAAAACCGGATCCACAGCCCAAAAAATCTCTGCAGCATTTTTTGCTGCATAGCGGATATTATAAAATTATGCTCGGTCGGCAGCAGAACCTGTGGCTTTCCATGCGCAGAGAAAACAAAGACTTCATGGATTACATCGCCGCTTTCCCGGCGGGATTTAACCGCGTATTGACAGATACGAGCATTGATTTGCGTACCGATGTAAAGAACTTTATGCGGCGCATTCTCGCTGTCCTAGCCCCTTATGCGGCGGGCGCGGTGTTCTATCTCGCGGCCGTAAACCTGATTCACAAATGGGAAAAGGCGGGAATCGGCTGGTGTTTCCCGCAGGAAAAAACAAACGCTTTTGAAGCGCAGGAACTCTACGACCCGTTGTTACTCGACAAAATCGGAAAGAATGCCGCCGTTCCGAATGACCTTGTCACAGAAAATGAAATCGGAATCGTCACAGGTGCAAACGCCGGAGGAAAAACCCGCTATCTGGTCGCGGTGTTGACGGCGCAGCTTTTATATCAACTCGGTTTTCCCGTCCCCGCAAGATCGGCCTCGATCGGTGCCGCAGACACCATCAGCGCAGTCTTTGCCGATGAAGAGAGCGGCAAAATCGGCGCCGGACGGCTCGGCGAAGAACTGACCCGCCTTGCCGAAGCTGTTGCAAAGGCGCAAACCGGCAATGCTTTTTTTGCCTTCAACGAAGCTTTAACCGGTACCTCCAGCCGAGACGCAGCTGAAATTATGGGCGAGACCATCTGTACCCTGATGAATGCCGGGGCGCGTGGTCTGATTGTGACTCATCTGCTTAAACTGGCCGCGTATTCCGAAGACTTCAATGAAAATATCATCGGCAGCCGACTGATCCCGCTGACCGCACAGGTAACGGAAGATCTGAAACCGACCTATAAGATCATTCCGGCTCCTTCTGCCCGTACCAGCTATGCAAAAACGCGTTTTACAACCGTTGGTTGACCGATTATCAACCGATAAGTTATAATATCACCGAACGGTCGCTGTTATTTTCGCCCGAAAGGCCGTATCATTTTCTTTGTAACGAGCGCGAAATGCGCACGTATTTTGAAAGGAATGATATTATGGAGACATTGGGTAACCGCATCGCGCGTCTGCGCAAACGCAAGGACATCACACAGGACGAACTCGCCGAATACATGGGCATCTCGGCACAGGCCGTGAGCAAATGGGAAAATGACATTACCTGCCCCGACATCTCCGCGCTGCCGCGTCTGGCCGACTATTTTAACGTCACGGTCGACGAACTGCTGCGCGGAGAAGAACCGGATAAAGTCAAACTGGTTCCGAAAAACGAACGGGGGGATCCCACAAAGGCCGTTTTGCGCGTCAAGGTACTGTCGGCCAAAGGGGACAAAGTCAACGTCAATCTGCCGATGATATTCCTCAAAACCGCCATCGAGTCCGGCGTCAATCTCGACTCGGTCACCGGCGAAAAGTGGATGCAGAATATCGACATCGCCAGAATTATCGAGGCCGCCGAAAACGGCGTAATCGGCAAGTTCGTCGAGGTCGAATCGGCCGAAGGCGACTTTGTAGAGGTCTGGATTGAACAATGAGAGTGAAGATCAACGCCAAAAGTGACGGTCACAGAGTGCGTATGTCTTTCTGGGTGCCGACAGGAGCCGCCGCCCTGCCCGGCGTCAGTAAATTGCTGGCGAATAAAACCGAAAATGTAATTTCGCCCAACCAGCTGCGTGCGCTGATCCGAGCGGTTAAAAAAACCCGCAGAAAATTCGGCCCGATGACGATTGTGGACGTTGAGACCGCCGACGGAGACATCGTAAAGATCAGCATTTGATATGAAACATCAATAAAAACAACGGGGAGCAAACGCTTTCCGTTTTTCTTTTTTCCATATCCCGTTTATTTTTTAGGGAGAAAATGCTATACTAAATCATCAATATTTCAGCGGAGCAACTATGTTTTTAATTTTCGGTATCAGTCAGGGCGAAAAGCAATTAAATTTTAATCAGAATGTACTCTGCCAATGCTGCGGACAATTCGGCTATGTCACTGTGTGGATGCGTTACAGCTATTTTATGTTGTTTTTTATCTCCCTTTTCAAGTGGGATAAGCACTATTATGCCAAAATGTCCTGCTGCGGCAATACCTGTGAACTCAGTCCCGAACTCGGTCATTCCGTCGAAACCGGAACGGTGACTTTCATCAATCCCGGTGATTTACATTTCAACTGTCATCATACGAACCGTCCGCCTGTCCGCCGCTGTGCAAACTGCGGTTATATGACCGAGGAAGATTTTCAATTCTGTCCCAAATGCGGAAAGCCGTTTTAATATATGAAGGGAGTATATATATGACAATCGTATCCGACCGCGAAGCCGTGCAGCGGCAATACGCCGATTCCAAAAACCTCTCCGTAAGAGCCGCGCTGCATCAAAAATACAGTACCAATCCGGTTTCATTTCACGACTGGCTGTTTGAGCATTACCATTTCTTCGATGGCTGTCGTATCTTGGAACTGGGCTGCGGAACCGGGGATTTCTGGACCGCCCGGATTGACCGCCTGCCGAAAAACACCGAACTCATTTTATCGGATTACTCTGAGGGGATGCTGATGACAGTTCGGGAAAAATTCTCGGATCATAAAAATATCACCATCAGGCAAATTGATATTCAGGATATCCCGTTTGCTGACGAAACGTATAATTTCGTTATCGCCAATCATATGCTCTATCATGTACCCGATCTTTCAAAAGGCCTGTCAGAGGTAAGGCGTGTTTTAAAACCCGGCGGGACTTTTTATGCTTCAACCTTGAGTGACGGGGGAATGCGTTTATATCTGCACGACGCACTGCATCAATTCAATCCGGCTCTTGGCGCCTTTCGCCCCGGCGTCTATTCGTTCACACTCGAAAACGGAGAGGCGATATTAAAGCCCTGCTTCAAACATGTTGATTCACACCGACAACACGATTCACTGAAAATCACCCAAACACAGGATTTGATCGACTGGCTCGAATCGACCGTCCTGTTTTCCTCCTATGCCAAAGAAGATCTCGCCGGATTATATGACTTTTTCGAGAAAATCCGGCGCAAAAAAGGTTATATCGAAATCCCGAAACTGACCGGCATGTTCACCTGTGTTAAATAAAGCCATAAAAATATCCAACCTGCTTTTTCAAATTGACTTTTTACCCCGAAAATGATACGATATTGTCAGAAAATACGGGAAGGCGGTGAAGAGCGTTGGCAGGCGAAAAAGCAAAAGCTTATAACGGTATTTTCCGGGATCTGATGGCTGTCATCGTCCTGGGCGTACTGACGTTTGCACTTGTCTGGCTCGGGAAAACAAACCCGGATTTCATTTCCGATACATATCTGCCGTTTTCACGCACGGCTGAAAATATTCTCTCCAAAATCACCGGAATCGTCCCGTTCTCAGTGGTCGAAATCATCATTTATCTGATTGCGATCGGATTGTTATTTTCGCTGATTCGGTTGATTTTCCGTTTAATTACGGGTCCGAGACGCATTTACAGCTTAATCAAATTCGTCACCGGTTGGGCGGTAACGGCAGCAGGGCTCATCTTCCTTTTTTATGCGCTGTGGGGACTCAACTACTATGCACCGCCGCTGGCTGACAGAATGGGCCTCGACGTCAAGGCCCGCAGCAGCCAGGAACTCTATGAACTCTGCACCTACCTCGCCGATAACGCCAACGAACTGGCTGTGCAGGTTGAACGCGATGAAAACGGACAAATTCCGGAGATTGATTTCACCGAGACGGCCAAACAGGTTGCGGTGGATTTCTCAACCGTCACCGGACGCAGCGAAACCCGGGCCAAATACATCATCGCCTCCGAACCGTTTTCTTATACTCAGATAACCGGTGTATTCGTCTACCTGACGGGCGAATCCAACGTCAATAAAAACAACACCTCCGCTGCCCTGCCTTTCACAATGGCACACGAGATGTCACACCGATACGGTATCGCCCCCGAGGACGAGGCCAATTTCTTTGCTTTTTATACCACACATCAATCCGACGACCCGTTGGTGCAATACAGCAGCTATATGATGGCGCTGATGTATTGTCAGAATAAACTCTACGCAAGCAATAAGACCCTCTATCAGGAACTACGCGCCACTTACTGCGAAGAACTTGCGGCTGATTTCAGCCAGTACGGCGAACACTGGGCGCAGTACGAGGGCGAAGTCGCCGAAAAAGCAACCACGGTCAATAATACTTATCTGCAGGCCCAAGGACAAGAGGACGGCGTTAAGAGTTACGGCCGGATGGTTGATTTGATGCTGGCCTGGTATGAAACTGTGAAAAATTAACCTCTTGCCTTTGTGAAAATTCATAAAAAAACATCTTGTTTTTGAATGAATTTTATATTATAATGAAATTTGCGTGTATAAAAGCGTCGCGCTTTATAAGTATGGTTCGCGCTTTTTTGTGTTCAAGATGATTTTTTAAGGAGTGGCAAGAATTCGATGAAAAACTACGAATGCAAGGACATCAGAAATGTCTGCCTGATGGGCCATGGCGGAAGCGGTAAAACTTCGTTGGTTGAAGCGATGCTCTTTTTATCCGGCGGAACCGACCGTATGGGCAAGGTAGCCGACGGCAATACCGTCAGCGACTATGACCCCGAGGAGATTCGCAGAAAAATCTCCATCTCCACCACGGTTCTTCCGATCGAGTGGAAAAACATAAAAATCAATGCCATCGACACCCCCGGGTATTTTGATTTTGCCGGCGAGGTCATTCAGGGCCTGCACGGCGCTGACAGCGCTTTGATCGTGCTCTCAGCCAAAGACGGTGTCGAAGTCGGCGTCGAGAAGAGCTTCCGTTATGCCAAAAACCGTGACTTGCCGACAGCCTTTTTCATCTCCAAGCTCGATGAAGAAAACGCCGATTTCAACGGCACTTTCGACGAACTTCGCAATCAGTTCGGCAGCGGTGTCTGCCCGCTCTTTATCCCCGTCGAAGACAGCAGTAAACGCGGCTATGTCGATATGGTTCGCAACAAATTCAAGACCTATGACAAAGCAGGTAAACCCACTGTCAGCGATATTCCAGCCACTCTCTCCGATCGGGTCTCGGAACTCACCGAAATGATGCGTGAAGCCATCTGCGAACAGAGCGACGAACTGATGGATAAATTTTTTGCCGGAGAACCCTTCACCGAGCAGGAGACCCTCGACGCGCTGCGTAAAGGCGTCTCGGACCGAAAAGTTTTTCCCGTCCTCTGCGGCTCGGCCTATCAGCTCGAAGCCATCGCCGGCCTCCTCGACAATATCGGCGACTATATGCCCGCCCCCGGCTCCCGCGGTCCCGAAACCGTATTGGATGACAATGATAGCGAAGTTAAAGTAGAATACGACCCCGCCGCGCCCACTTGCGCCTATGTCTTCAAGACGATAGCCGACCCGTTTGTCGGAAAACTGTCGTTCTTTAAGATCATCGCGGGTTCGATGAAAGTCAATAATACGCTGATCAATACCACCAACGGCGCTTCCGAGCGCATCGGTCATATCATGCTGGTCAAGGGTAAGAAGAGCACCGAAATCGAAGGTGCCGGAACAGGCGACATCGTTGCGGTCACCAGAGTTTCCTCCGCCAACACCGGCGACACCTTCTGCGACGCAAGCCGCAAGGTCAAGTTCCCGCCGATGCAGTTCCCGGCTCCGACTCTTTCAAAGGCGGTCGTCGCCGCCGATAAAGGCAGCGAAGAGAAAGTCTCCGCAGGTTTGATTAAACTCAAGGACGAAGATCCGACTTTCACTTTCGTGGTCAACACCGAGACCAAGCAGCAGATCCTGTCCGGTATCGGCGAAAGCCATCTCGACGTGCTCGCTTCCAAACTCAAGGCCAAATTCGGTGTCGGCATCGAATTGATCGACCCGAAAGTGCCCTACCGTGAGACCATCCGCGGTCGCTCCGAAGCGGAAGGCAAACACAAGAAACAGTCCGGTGGTTCCGGTCAGTTCGGCGTTGTCAATATGCGCTTCGAACCGCTGACCACCGGTGAGGAATTCGAATTTGTCAACGCCACTGTCGGCGGCTCGGTGCCGAAGGAATTCATCCCCGCTGTTCTGAAAGGTGCAAAAGACGCCATTCTGAAAGGCGTTTTGGCAGGCTTCCCGCTGATCGGCGTCAAAGCTACACTGTTCGACGGCAAATCCCACCCGGTCGACTCCAAGGAAATCGCTTTCGTTTCCGCCGCAAAATTGGCATTTAAAACCGGTATTCCGAAGGCCAAACCCGTTCTGCTCGAACCGGTCGGTCGTCTGTCCGTCATGGTCCCCGAGGCCAATGTCGGCGACATTATGGGCGATATTAACAAACGCCGCGGCAGAATGCTTGGCATGGGTCCGGCGGAAGATGAACCCGGTTACACCAAAGTCGAGGCCGATATCCCGATGGCTGAGATGAGCGACTACTGCATCTCTCTGCGCGCCATGACCAAAGCAAGAGGCAGTTTCACATTTGCTTTCGACCGTTACGAGGAAGCGCCCGCCAACGTCGCGCAGCAAGTCATCGCCCAGTACAAGAGCGAAGACGAGGATGAAGACGAATAATATCAAATTCAATAAAACAACACAAAGGGCGCTCCAAAGAGCGCCCTTTGTGTTTTGCGCCGCGGAGGAGCGGCGACTTCAGACGGATCAACCTTCGTCCGCCCACATAATACCATACATATATACCCATGTCAATATCTGTTAAGCATAATTTAACATATTTTTACGCATTTTTTAAATCGTACCTCATTGACAAAACATCGTGTTTATGTTAACATTACTTTTGCTTTCGCGGGAATAGTTCAGCGGTAGAGCGTCTGCTTCCCAAGCAGAATGTCGCGGGTTCGATCCCCGTTTCCCGCTCCAAAACACGCTACGGCGTGTTTTTTTAATTATATATATATCTTGCCCAAAAGTGGCATAACAAGTGATATTTACTATTTAAATGATGCTCATCTGCTACACGTATCGGTTTTGACAAATAAAAACACCTCATTTCCCACCACAACCCAAATATTACGTCGACACAGCCGACACTTTTTTTGAAGGGGGATTATTTAATGAAAATTGCCGCCTATCAATTCGCCGTCACCGGCGACATCTGTGAGAATTACAAAATAATTGAGCATGCGGTAAAAATGGCTATCGCCCAGAACATTCGACTGCTGGTTTTTCCCGAATGCGCACTGACGGGTTATCCGCCGCTGGAGATTGACTCCTGTCAGGCAATCGATTTCCCGCGTTTAAACCATCATATCGAAAAACTCAGACGCCTTGCAATCGATTATAATCTATATATCATCTGTGGAATGGTTTTGCAAGACAGAAAAGATTTTCATAACAGCATGTTAGTCTTCGCCCCGGACGGCACTCAATCGGAACCTTATCATAAACGGGCATTATGGGGCTGGGACAAGGACCAGTTTATACCGGGCCAAACAGCCGGCGTCTACCAGATCGATAATTACCGCATCGGTGTCAGAATCTGTTTCGAAGTCCGTTTCCCGGAGTATTTCAGAGAATTGTTCAAAGCCGAAACTGATCTCAACATCGTCGCTTTTTCCGATACCAATAATGAGGATAACCTAGGGCGTTATGAGCTGATTAAAGCCCTCCTCGTCACAAGAGCCTGTGAAAACGCCTGTCCGATTCTCTCCGTGAATCATATCAAACCCTATCAGACAGCGCCTACCGTTTATATTAACGAAAACGGGAAGATCCTCGCCGAAGCGGAACGCGGTGCCTACCAATTGTTGATCGCCGATTTTGTACCCCGAAAATCTTCTTTCGGCACTGAAGGCCGTTTACAAATCTCCAGAAAACTGCTCATAAAATAATAAAAACCGAAAGGACGTTCGTCTCAGAACGTCTTTTTGTATTTATCGTGATTGTATATTCCCCTTTTATTGTAAAATCATTTTTTGAATACGACAATTCTCGCCGAATATCAAGAAAATTTCATTGATTTTTAAAAATATATATATTATAATGATTTATAATTAGGTCACGATTTTGCAGATGGTTTATAATTCTCGAAATGGGGTGGATGTCGTGAAAACCGGAAAAAACCGTCATATCACGACTTTTATCTTCGTTTTCGGAATCTTTTTTCTTGCCATGCTGACCGCTGTGATGATTTTCACCTCCGTCAGCAATAAATTCACTCAGCAATGCTCTTTTCGTACCCTGTCCGATTCCTCAGATGCCGCCGGCGCTGCAGTGAATACTCGGATTTCGGGACAATATTCGGTTTTGGAGAGCTATGCCCTTTCTCTGTCGGCCAAGAAAAATTTTGATTCGGACAGTATCCGTCGGGATATGGCAGCCATAACAGAAACGGGGAATTTTAATTCGCTTTTTCTTGCGCTGCCGGACGGCTCCGCTTTTTCCGAATCGGAAGAACGATTTGAAGTCTCAAACCTCGCTTGTTTTCATAAAGCCTTAAGCGGTATAAACACGATCGAGAAAATCTATGCCGCGGAAGATGAACCGGGGTATATCCTCTTGGCTGTTCCCGTATATAAAGATGAGACCATTGCAGCGGTGTTGTTCGCAAAATTCTCCGATTCCGCTTTCTTCGATTTACTCTCTGCCTCCGCTTACGACGGCAAAAGTGAAATATTTGTCACCGACAGCAATGGGCGTATTGTCATCGGTCACGCAAATCATATCGAAAGTACGAATTTTGCGGATACACTGTCCTCCGCACGCATTCTGAACGGTTCTGATTTCGTGGAATTTACTTCTGATTTAAAAAACGGCGTTTCCGGAACGGTGGTTTATGAATCAGACGGCATCAGTCAATACGCGGTTTTCGGACCTCTCGGCATCGAAGATTGGATCCTGTTCAATATGATCTCCGGTGAACTGGTAGAAGCAGAAGCAAATACCTTTAATAAAAACATCTACGGACTTGCTGCCAGTGCGATAATATTCACGATCTTGTTATTCTCGGTTTTATTCACACAAGAGACCAAACACTCCCGCAAGCTGCAGCAGGAGGCCGATTCTCTGCGTCAAAGCGAACAACGTTATCGGGTCCTCGAAGAGTTTTCCGAAGGCGTGGTTTTTGAAGGAGACCTCCTCAGCAATGCGCTGCGTTTCAATAAAAATTATCAACAGATATTCGGACATCCTCCGTTTATAAAGAATGTCAGCGATTTTGCTGTTATCCAACCCTTGGTTTTTATCGACGATGCACAGGATGTTGCCCAATTCGGACAGAGAATGCTTAAAGGAGAACCACCGCGCGGAAATATCGAATACCGTGTCTGCGGGATCGCGGGCAAGCTGGTCTGGCATCGGTTGGAATATCGCACCATCACCAATTCCAACGGGCGTCCCGCTAAAATCATCGGACGCGTTCAAAACATTGACGCCGAAAAAACACGTCTGATGAAACTCCAGATCATGGCTGAGAGCGATTCTTTAACGGGATTGTGCAACAACCTATCATTCAAAGAAAAGGTAGATCATTATCTGCAAAACGACGGTATGAGCGGCGAACATTTTTTAATGATCATCGATCTTGACGATTTTAAATTCATCAATGATACCTTCGGACATACCGAGGGGGATCGAATCCTACAGCTGTTCGGCACCAGAATCAAACCGCTTTTCAGAGCTTCCGATATCATCGGGAGAATCGGCGGCGACGAATTTGCTATTTTCGTCAAGGACTTTTCCCGTATACAAGGAATTACCGCCAAAGCCGAAGACATCTGTGAACTTGTTTCTATTTTAGGGGGAAGCCTCAACGGTTATACCCTAACCTGCAGTGTCGGCATTTCAATTTATAAACGCGACGGCATTAATTTCCTTGAACTATTCAAAAAAGCAGATACCGCTCTGTATCAAGCTAAGCGCGTAGGAAAAGGACGTTTTGCTATTTACGACCCGACATTAAACATTATTGGAGCACGAAAATGAAATTAACCGAATCCTCAATCAAGAGACACCGGAAGCTTTTCCGGTTTTTAAAACGCATTGCGGCAAAACTTTTTGTCAGAAGTTACAATATTACATATGAGACGCCGGAGTTTCCGCCGGCCCCCTATATCGTTGTCGCAAATCACAATGCCGACCTGGACCCCGCTTTATTGGGCATCACCATGCCTCAGATGTATTTTGTGGCCAGTGAACACATCTTTGAAAATCCCGTTTTGGGGGCACTGCTCGAATATGTTTTCAGTCCGATCGCCCGAAAAAAAGGCTCGGTAGACGCCTCTACCGTACTTGAAATGCGCCGCCGTCTCAAACAGGGCTGCAACGTATGCATTTTCCCCGAGGGCAATAAATCGCTTGACGGCCGCACCGGTCCGCTGTATGAGAATTCAGGTAAACTTGTCCGCGCACTCGGTGTACCGCTGGTCACCTTCAAACTTTCCGGCGGCTTCCTGACCACACCGCGCTGGGCCTTTACCAAGCGCAGAGGCAAAATGACCGGTAAAGTCGTGAATGTCTATTCCTCCGAGCAGCTGAAACAGATGACCGATAACGAGGCCTCTTCGGCCATCTATACCGACATCTTTGTCGACGCTTATGCCGATCAGGAGTCGGAAAGGGTTGCTTATAAAGGAAGGAGATTAGCCGAAGGGCTTGAGACAGCGCTCTTCCTCTGCCCCGCCTGCGGCAAGATGGGGCGTCTCACTTCCAAGAACGACGAGATTTTCTGTGAGTGCGGCATGCACGCCGAATATGACGAATACGGCTATTTTTCGGGTTCGCCGGAGGTACCCGAAACCTTTACCGCGTGGTATGACTTTCAAATGCGGGAACTGGAATCCCGTTTTCCCGCTCTGCCGGAACAGCTTGAGATGAAATACGGCTTTGTCAAGCTGTATCGGGTCGGCGGAAAGCACAGCCGTTTTGCCGCTGCAAGAGGGCAGTTTCATTTCAACCGCCTCGGTCTGAGTATCTGTAAGGGAGATCAGGTTAAATTCAATGCGCCCCTTTCCGCCATCACCTCAATCGAAATGCATGGCCGCAACACGCTTGTTCTGACCGCAGACGGCGTCTATTATGAGATCAAAGCAGAAAAACGGTTCAACGCCCGTCTTCCGCTTTATCTATATAAACTTTACAAACAGGAGAACTGATATGGACTTTTCATCTCTCACCGTATGGTCCGTCCTCGTGCAAGCCGGCATCATTGCCGGAGGTATTCTGCTTGCCAACGTCCTCAGGCGAAAAATCGCTTTTTTCCGGAAAGGTTTGGTTCCGACTGCCGTTTTAGCCGGCTTTTTGCTATTGCTTTTCAAGAGCGTCGGCGTTTTGAATTTCGACCAGAATCTGCTTGAAACGATCACCTATCACGGTATTGCGATTGGATTCATCGCACTTTCACTGCGGGTCCCCAAAATCGATAATAAAAATGAAAAAATGGTCGCTTCCAAAAGCGGTGCGCTGATCGTAAGTTCGTATCTTTTCCAGGCCATGATCGGATTAATCGTATCTATCGCACTGGCTTATACCGTCATGCCCGACCTGTTCAAAGCCAGCGGCATTTTACTGCCGATGGGTTACGGCCAAGGGCCGGGTCAAGCCAATAACGTCGGTACGACCTACGAGACCACATTCGGATTTTCAGGCGGACGCTCGTTCGGACTTGCGCTGGCGGCTGCGGGTTATCTGTGTGCCTGTATCATCGGCGTCATCTATCTGAATATCCTCATTAAAAAGAAAAAGATCGTGCGCAAGACCCCCGAAGAACTCTCCGGTTCGGTCACCGTCGAGACTTTTCAGGATAAAAACGAAATCCCGATCGCTGAATCGGTGGATAAGTTCTCGATTCAGGCCGCATTGGTGCTGTTGGTCTACCTGATGACTTATCTGGTCACGCTTGGCGTCACCACTCTGCTCGGCAATTATCTGCCCGGTGTCTCAGACACCATTTCGCCGCTGCTTTGGGGATTCAACTTCATCATCGGCTCCCTGCTGGCGCTGCTGACACGAAAAGTGCTCTGGTTGTTCAGAAAAGGCAAAATCATGACCCGTCAGTATCAAAACAGCTATTTGCTCTCCCGCCTTTCGGGCTTTGCATTTGACATCATGATCGTCGCCGGTATCACTTCGATCAACTTCGAAGATCTGACCGGTCTCTGGGTGCCGTTTGCGATTATGGCGGTGCTGGGCGGCATTCTGACCCTGTTTTATCTGCGGATTCTCTGCCGCAAAATCTACCCCAATTATTATTACGAAGGCCTTGTCTCAATGTACGGCATGATGACCGGCACCATCAGCTCCGGCGTTTTGCTGCTGCGCGAGATCGACCCGAACCTCGAAACCCCTGCCGCCAATAACCTCGTTACCGGCAGCAGTTACGGTATTCTGCTCGGTGCTCCGCTGCTGATCATCATCGGTCTCGCCCCGAAACCCGGCATGCTGTTTATTTCCCTTGGAATTATCTTTGTCTACTGGGCGCTGCTGTTGACATTCATCTATTTGGCCGGCAAAAAGAGGAGGGCATTGTGAAACTCGGAATATGTACATCGACCAAATATTCTTCGATCCTTCAAAAAGCGGGATTCGACTATATTGAACTGGCTCTCGCACCGATCGGGCTTATGAACGAAAAGGCATTTGCCGAATACGCCGCCTCCGTTTCCGTACCGTCACCGGCTTTTAACGGTTTTTTCGACAGGAATGTCCACAAGCTGGTCGGTGAGCAGGTAAATTTATCGTTGATCGAAAATTTCACTCGCACCGCGCTACAAAGAGCCGCCAAAATGGGCTGCAAAACCGCCGTCCTCGGCAGCGGATACAGCCGTCAGGTGCCGGACGGATTTGATAAATCCCGCGCACTATCCCAATTTAAAAACACCGTGATACTCGCGGGGAAAATCGCCGCTGAATACGGTATTGTCATCGCCGTTGAACCGCTCAATTACCGTGAGACCAACCTACTCAATACTTATGCCGAAACTGCCGAATTCACGCGCAAAATCGGTATGGACAACGTCGGCGTCACGGCGGATTTTTATCATATCGTTCAAAACAACGAGGGTTGGGACGGGCTTTATCAAAACGCTGATATGCTTCAGCACGTTCATATCTGCCACCCCGAAACCCGTATGGCACCCAAACCGAACGACGGTTTTGATTACGGTGAATTTAAAAAAATCTTCGACCGAATCGGCTATAACGGGCTTGTCTCGGTCGAAGGTCACGTCCCGAACCCCGAGCAGGATATCCCCGACTGCGCCAAAGCGCTCATGTGCATATCATAAATTTGATCTCTGTATTCTGTTTGCTTTTCAATTTATTTTTAAGATACAGGAGTGATATTCATGAGTGATGCAACAAATTTCAGAATCGCGGAAGACTTGGAATCCCTGTCGGAAATTCAAAAGTCTCAATTCAAGGGTGTGATTATGGAGGGCCTGCAGGGTAAATTTACCCAAACCCTGCCCGACGACACGGAAAGCATCCTCAAAATCATCGACATCTGGGTCAAATACGATTTCCTGCCGATGGACGAGACTTTTTGTGTCATCGACGAGACGAACGGTGACGTACTGGCCATTCTGCTGCTCAATAATTATAAAAAGCCGAACACAAGACAATCGATTGATTGCCTGCGCAGCGTAATCAAGGCCATCGGCTTCAAAAAGGCCATGAAGATCGCCTTTAACTTTTTAGAACTGGACAATCTGAACAAAGAGGAAAACACCGATCGGATCGCAGGGGAAATCTACCTTGTCTCCACGAGGACCGACCTGCGGGGAAAAGGCATCGGCACGTTGATTATGAACGCCGCCATCAAAGCGATCCGTTCCAAAATCCAAAACAAACCCGGCGACGTGATTAAATTGCTGGTCTTTGAAAAAAATCCCGCACTGCATCTATATGAACATCTGGGATTTACGCGAATCAATTCCGTTCCAACTCCGAAAATGGCGAAGGCGTTCGGCGGCGATTATGACGTGCTGATCCGAATGGAAAAGCCATTATAGCCTTAATAACGCAGATTTCATTTTTTACAAAGGAAAGAATAAAATGCCCGATATTCCAACCTTGACAAGCGGTGCTGTCATACTCCGGAAAATCCGGGAGAGCGATATTGACGACCGGTTTGTTATCGGCAGACATCACGAATTTGCGCATATGTGCGGCGCGGACTCCATGTCCGCTCCGGATTTTCCCGAACGTTCTTTTTGGGAGGACTGGTACCGCTGCCAAATCGGTAAAGAGTATTCGTGGATCATCGACATCGGCGGCAAATGCGTCGGCGCCGCCAAATTCAGCCATATCTCCCCTGCGGACAAAACAGCAACCTATTCAATCGGCATTTTCGACCCGAATCTCCACTCGAAAGGCATCGGCACTATCGTGACAAAGCTGATGTTGGAATACGGCTTCGAGACGCTGCACTTTCACAGAATCGATTTAAAAGTTTTGGAATATAACTTTCGGGGAATCCGCTGTTATGAAAAATGCGGTTTTAAAAAAGAGGGCGTTTTGCGCGACAGCGCTTTTATCGACGGGCAGCACTATTCCGATATTCTAATGAGCATTACCGAAGACGAATATACTTGTTGCAATTAGGGAGGCACTTTTCATGGATTGGCGCAACATCAGAAACGGAAGAGAAATCCCCACGGAATACTACAGCGATCAGCCGTATCTGATCAAAACCGACGACGGGGCGTGGCTTTGCCAGCTCACAACGGGACCCGGTGAAGAAGGCAATCCCGGTCAGCATATCATATCGGCCCGCAGTTTCGACCAAGGTCGCACCTGGTCTGAACTTGTCGACGTTGAGCCCATCGGCGAACGCGAAGCGTCCTACGGTGTTTTGGCGAAAGCCCCGAGCGGCAGAGTGTTTTGTTTTTACAACTATAACACGGACAACATCCGTTCCTATACCGACAAAAACCCGCAATGCCCCGGTTTTTTAGGCAAAAGAGTCGATATGCTCGGCCATTTCGTCTTTAAATACAGCGACGACCACGGCAAGACATGGTCCGATAACCGAATCGAAATCCCCGTCCGAAAGTTTGAAATCGATTACGAAAATCTGTATCAGGGCGAAATCATGTTCTTTTGGAATGTGGGACGGCCGTTTGAACTGGACGGCAGAATCTATGTTTCGCTTCACCGCGTCGGGTATGACGAAAACGGTTATTACCTGAACCGCAGCGAGGGTTCGCTGCTGATGAGCGAAGACCTTTTGCAAATCAAAGACCCCGCCGATGCCAAATGGGTCACGCTTCCCGAGGGCGAAGTGGGACTCCGGACGCCTCCGGGCGGCGGGTTGGTCGCGGAAGAGCAGAGTTATGTGGTGCTGAGCGATAAGAGCATTTACAGCTCCTATCGGACAGTCGACGGTATGCCCGTGTGTTCCTACAGCCGCGACGGCGGTAAGACATGGGAAAAACCCGCCTATGTGCATTACGCGGACGGACGGCCCATCCGGCACCCCAGAGCCGCGAACTTTGTCTGGAAATGCGAAAACGGAAAATACCTCTATTGGAATCACAACAATTTCGGCAAATGGTTTTCCGACCGAAACCCCGTGTGGCTTTGCTGCGGAGAAGAAATATCTACGCCGAACGGGCAAAGAATCGCATGGAGCCAGCCCGAGATCGTCCTTTATGACGACGACCCCTATATCCGGATCAGCTATCCCGATCTGATCGAAGATCAGGGCAAATATTATATCAGCGAGACCCAGAAAGACCGCGGGCGGATTCACGAGCTGGATAGTGACTTCTTGAACGGTCTTTTCAACCAAAGCTCCAACAAAACTGCGGTAACAGACGGGTTGGTTTCGGAAACAAGGAACCCGAGCGGCTTAAAAGAACCGATCAAAATGCCCGATCTCTCGCCGCTTTTGGGCGCAGACCCGAAAATACTCGACCGGAGAACCAAAGACCTCCGAGGCGGATTCACGGCGGAATTTGTTTTCAACACATCTGAATACAAAAACCAGCTATTGCTCGACAACGTCAATCCCGATACCGGCGAAGGATTTACGGTTCGGCTTCTTGAAAATAAGACGATTGAAATCTGCCTGTCCGACGGGCGTTCGCAGTCCCTGTGGCAGAGCGATTTGGGCATGCTCGCCGAAAACCGCGACCACCACGTTTCCGTCATCATTGACGGCGGCCCGAAACTCATCATTTTCATCGTAGACGGAAAACTCTGCGACGGCGCCGGACTCCGGCAGTTTGGTTGGGGCAGATATAATCCCAATCTGCGATCAATCAAGGGAAGCGATGTGATTCTTCCCGGAACGGATCATGTCCGGTTGAAAACGCTGAAACTGTATGACAGATATTTAACGACTTCCGAATGTATGGGTAACTGGCGCAGCGAAATGAAACTGTAAAAACGGTTGACAACCGCAGAATGCGGTGTTATACTTTGAAAAATCTTTCAGGGGAGGTCAAAGCCGTGTCTGTGCGAATTCACCGTCTTATTTCCGTAAAACGCATGTCCGTATGTCTCAAAGACGCCGGGCTTTGTTCTCCGAACCCATAATCTAAAACCAACGCGCAGCGATCGGAGCAAAGCCAAAAACCACGGCTTTGCTCTTTTTTATTTATATCAAGGAGGTCACCCACATGAAGTTTCAACGGTATGACAGCACACAGGCCTTCGGCGCGGACGCGCTCGAGATTTTGCTGCGGCACGAGGTGCAGAACAACCTGCCCATCGGTTTTATCAAAAACGAACGCGGGTATGACACCGCGAACTGGCTGATGGCGACTGTCAAAGACGGCAGCGGCAGCGTGGTGCTGACTGCGGCCTGTACCCCGCCGTTCAACATCATCATGTACGAAACCGATAACAAGCCGAATGACGCGGCGGTAAAATGCTTTTCCGACGCTTTAAAAGAAATCGGCTTTGCGCTCCCGGGTGTTCTGGCCGAACAGGGGCTTGCCTATCGGTTCGCCGAGACCTATGCCGGAAAAGGTGCTTATCTTTCCAATCATTCGATGTACGTCATGCGTCTCGATAAGGTCAACCCGATTCAAAAAGCGCCCGGATTCTGCCGCGAATTGACAGAGGACGACCTGTTTTTTGTCCCCTATTGGGAGCGTGCGTTCGGCCAAGAATGCGGCGTCGAATATTACGATATTCCGGCTCATGTGGCCGGCATTAAAAAGCGCCTCGGAAAGCATAATCACTACTTTTGGGTGGACACCGTTCCGGTCGCACAGGCATCCTCCGGACGCAGTACCGAAAACGGCGCCGTTATCAATTATGTCTATACCCCGCCGCATTACAGAGGCAAGGGCTACGCCTCGTCGGTTGTGGCGGAACTGTCGCAGATGCAGCTCGACCGCGGAAAAAAATTCTGCTGCCTGTTTGCCGACGCCCATAACCCGATCTCCTGCGGCATTTACCATAAACTCGGCTATGTCGACCGGTGCATTTTCGACGAGCTGAAATTTTTACCCGCAGACCAATAAAAGTAAAGGAATCAGAATTATGCCGACACATACGGGAACCCGGACCATCGAAACCGAACGCCTGACCCTGCGGCGTTTTACATACCAAGATGCAGACGACATGTTGAAATACTGGATTTCAGACGAAAAGGTGCAGTCGCTCTATTGCGAACCGGCCTACAAAACCAAAGCAGCGGTCAAAGAGCTGCTCGGTAAATATATCGGCGGATATGAAAAAGAAAGTTATTACCGTTGGGCCGTTATTTTAAAGCAGACCGGCGAATGTATCGGCCAAATCGCTTTTTTCCTCGTCGATGATAAAAACCGTTTCGTCGAGGTTGAATACTGTATCGGCACGCAATTTCAAAATCGCGGATATATGACCGAAGCCGTCAATGCGGTTATCGAATACGGCTTCGAACGGTTGAACCTGCATAAGATTCAAGTCAGCCACAAAGCCGGAAACATCGCTTCCAAGCGCGTGATCGAAAAATGCGGTTTTGTCTATGAAGGCACCCTGCGCGACTATTTTTACACCGAAACCGGCTATGTCGACCGCCTTTTCTATTCGATTTTAAGGGATGAGCATCCCTGTACAAAATAAACGCAGAAAAGGTCACCGGATATGCAAAAGAGCCGATTGACGTTGTCAATCGGCCCTTTTTAAAGCTGTTAATTCAAGTCAATCAGTTTCGCGGTAACGCCGTCAAGTTTGTTCAGGTCGGCGACAAGCTTTTCGATTTCTTCTTTTTTGCCGCAGGGTTGAAGAATGATCAGCCCGTCGTTGGCGCAGGCGGTCTCGCTGATTTCGTGCAGCCCTAAACGCGCCTTGATGCTGCAGCCGTTTTTGGTCAGCGCCTCCTGAAACTTCACCGCATTGCCCGTCCGGTTTTCCATCCGAACCCCGATCACATAATAGCAAGACATGGTTTTTATACCTCCTTTGTTGAATCACCTGAATACATGCTAAAAATCTGTTTTAACTTGATAGCTTTTTTCTTTCCTTTCGGTCTTGGGTGTTTGATTTTATATTCAATATCAAACGCGTCTTGAAAAAACAGCCGTTTTGAAACTTTTAGCTTATATCCATTTCCCTGCCAGCCAAAACCCGGCCAATGCCACAGCCAAGCCGCCCAAATCGATCAGGATGTGTTTCAGAACCGTTCCTTTTTCCCAACGCCGAGGGCTGCCGTTAAACGCCATGACCCCCAATCCCCCAACAATGAGTATGTAGCCGAGTATCTTCATTCGCTTTTCTTTCCTTTCGTTTTTGGGGTGTATGTAATTTTAAATTACAAACTTTTTTCCCTGACGCCTTCCCGCGCTTTATTAAAACATGGCTTTCGATTATTACCCTACACTATAAACTATTCAAACGTCGGCTGTTCCTCTTATTTTATTTTTCCTACAGTTGCTATAATACGTTTTGTTAATCTATTATACAAATCACTTTCATCTTTCCAGATAATAATGTTTTTTTGGGCCACATCAAAATGTCGGTTTCCAAAATCGTCCTCTTTACACAATAGTATAACTTCTATGCCTAATGCTTGCGCGTAACCTGCTTCATAATAGACTCCATTTCTATGTCCTGTTAAATCCGCGACAAGAAATGTGCTCTGCTTTATTTCAAAAAAGATTTCAGGTACAATTTGATTATTATGTTCTTTTATATCTATAGGCAATGGTTTATATCCACAATCACTAATCGCTTTACAAATATATGATTTTGCCAATTCCATGCTTTCATTAAACCACATTGCAATAAAACCTTGGGGAACGTTGACTTTTCTTTCTTTTAGCTCTTGAATACGCGCTCTCCCTTTTGCGCTTAATTGATATTCATTCTCACTTACACATGTAACATATCCTAATTCATCAAGCATTGAAAAAATATATTTTACTTCATCCTTTAGTTCTTCAACTTTCATTGAATCGATAAATAAAAGCAGTCGTAAAAATAAAAATAAGTGCGTTATATTATAAGTATTACCGTAATTAAACAGTATGGTAAGATTTACAAGTATTCGGTCAATTCTTTCGGAAAAATTCTTTGGATACATCATTTTTAATTCATCGTAGTAGATATAATATATCTCATTTAGATTGGGACGATCGATTTTATCGATAATGAAGCATGGCATACGGCTAGCAAAATCTTTATGCTTGAAAAAGTAGTACATTACAGCCATTGCTTTAAATGCATCAATGTTTTTACTCCATTCTGCTACATGGAGGTATTTATCCATACCAATTGAGAGCCCATATTTTCCGCATTTTTCACATGTGTAAACCTGTATCTTTAAATAATCATCTTGCTCTACTTCACAAATACTATCACAAAAAAGACAACGTGACTTTTCTGATACCATACGCTTGACCCCCTTTAATATTTTAGATTTCTAGGATTTTTCTCAACTCAATTGATATTTCCTTCGGAGTCATCATAGATGTATTCAATGCCAATCTTCCGGCAAGAGTTGGGCTAAAATCTTGAACTTCTTTTTTTGAAATGTTGTGCCATATTGGCAGAATGGTCTTTCCTCCGGTCATTTCACGTTGGAAGAGCCCATCAAGTTCATACTGCGTCCATCCTTTTTGTATATAGTAATTTGACAATACTACAATACCATACTTTGATTTTTTTAAGCCGTTATCAATTTTCTTTCTCAAGCTATCTCCCCATGATATGCTAAGAGCGTCATACCAAACCTTGATGCCAGCCTCTTGTAGTTCATGACAAAGCTCATCTGCAAAGCTTTCCTTATCCTCCGAAGCATGTGATATAAAAACATCATACTCCTCATCCGTCTCACAATATAAATGCGTGGAAGAACCTTGTAAAACCACATCATGAGTTAATTGAGAAGTTAAATCTGTAATACGCTTTTCGTAATTGGCATAAATTTTGTTCTGTACTGCTTCGGATTTCTTAGCTTCTGCCAATTCTTCCTTTTGAAGTCTTTGGGCTTCATCACTTCGTTTCTTACGTTTATCAGCGATTTTTTTATTAATATCTGCTTTATTACTTAAAATACCCACTAAATCCTTTTGATACCCTTGTATTTGTCGCAACTTTGTTTGTAACGTTGAAGCAGATGTGTTTTTAGTAATGCTTCGCTGCGTGTCATTAATCTTTTTAGTTTTATCTGCTTCTTTCTTTGCCTCGTCGGCTAATTTCTTCTCTAAATCTGCAAGTTCCCTATCAAATTGATTCAAATTTCTCCTTGTTTGATCCACACTCATTTCTGCTTCACCTAATTTCTCAAATTGCTTTTAAGGGAAATAGTAAATTGTAATGTATTACCAGAGTTATCACTCCCACTCGATGGTCGCGGGGGGTTTGGTGGTGATGTCGTAGCAGATGCGGTTGATGTGCTTGACCTGATTGACGATCTTCGATGCCGCCGACTGCAGCACGTCGTAGGGGATTTTGGCGAAATCCGCGGTCATAAAGTCGCTGGTCGTGACCGCGCGCAGCACCAGCGTATAATCATACGTCCTGCCGTCGCCCATGACGCCCACCGAACGGATGCCCGTCAGCACCGCGAAATACTGATTGATCGAGCCGTCGAGACCCGCAAGCGCGATCTCGTCGCGGAAAATCTTGTCGGCGTCCTTTAAAATCGCCAGCTTTTCGCGCGTGATGTCGCCGATGATGCGGATGGCAAGCCCCGGGCCGGGGAACGGCTGACGGTTCACGAGCGCGGCGGGCAGTCCGAGTTCTCTACCGAGCTGACGCACTTCGTCTTTAAACAGCATGCGCAGCGGCTCGACGATCTCTTTGAAGTCCACGAAATCCGGCAGGCCGCCGACGTTGTGGTGGCTTTTGATGACCGCGGCGTCGCCGAGGCCCGACTCGATGACGTCGGGATAAATCGTCCCCTGCGCCAAAAAGTCCACGGTGCCGATCTTCTTGGCCTCCGCCTCGAACACGCGGATGAACTCCTCACCGATGGCCTTGCGTTTGGTCTCGGGGTCGGTGACGCCCGCGAGCTTGCCGATAAACCGCTCCGACGCGTCGACCGTGATCATATTGATATCGAAATCCTTGAAGGCCTCCTGAATCTCCTCGGTCTCGTTTTTGCGCATAAAACCGTGATCGACGTAGACGCAGGTCAGCTGCTTGCCGACCGCACGGGATAAAAGCGCCGCGCACACCGAGGAATCCACGCCGCCCGAAAGCGCCAGCAGCACCTTGCCGCCGCCGATTTTTTCACGCAGTCCCGCGATCGACTTTTCGCAGTAGTCCTTCATCGACCAGCCGCCCTCGCAGCCGCAGACGCCGTACAGGAAATTGTGCAGCATCTTCAGCCCGTTTTCGGTGTGATTGACCTCGGGGTGGAACTGCACCGCGTAAACTTGGGCTTCTTTATTTTCCATCGCCGCGAACGGGCAGGTCTTGCTGCTCGCAACGCCTTTGAAGCCCTCCGGCAGTTTGGAGATATAATCGTTATGGCTCATCCAGGTGACGCCCGTTTTGGGCAGTCCTTGAAACAACACCGAATCGGTGTCGAACGCGGTCTCGGTTTTGCCGTATTCGCTGACTTTAGCGGCGGAAACCTGACCCGCAAACTCCTTTGCGAGAATCTGTGCGCCGTAGCAGATGCCCAGAATCGGAATGCCCAGCTTGAAAATCTCCGGATTCACCTGCGGAGAGGTCTCCAAATAGACGCTGTTCGGGCCGCCGGTGAAGATGATCCCCACGGGATCGAGCGCCCGAAGCTCGTCCATGCTCGTTTTATACGATTTCACCTCGCTGTAAACGCCGCATTCACGCACTCTGCGCGCAATCAGCTGGTTATATTGACCCCCGAAGTCCAAGACAATCACGATCTGATTTTTCATAGTGTTCTCCTTATATTTCATAGTTGAGTGTTCCGCTTTCGATCTCCGCCTGATGCGCTTTCGCATATCTTTGCGCTTTTTTCAAAAACCTGTATTCCGGTCTGCGTTTTATAAGATATCGTATTCTCATCCAAAAATCGCACCACGCCATCGCCGATTTCGCACCGGGAATTTTATGCTTTGCCGCAATGTACATGCGGTTTATGACATAACGGCGGATATGTGATTCGGTTTGAATCCGGTACTCGCCCGAAGCGCGATGCAAGATTTTGATATCGCCGTCGATATAACAGCTCTTTCCCTCTGCTTTGGCCGCATTGCAGTAACCGAGTGTGAAATCCAAATCCTCGGCGTAGGCATACCCGGTCAGTTTTTCATCCCAGACGATCCCATACTTTTCGGGGAGAGATTTTTTCACCGCAAAGAAAAACCCCATCGCCCAGTTGGTTTCAACTTTTCCGCTTACGTCATCGGGATACCGTCCGAGCACCGAGCGTGTGACATGCCCGATTTTGCGGTTTTTAAATGATCTCATACCTGTCAGATACCCCAACACGCTTTGGTGTTTTTTCAAGCCCTCATCCACCGCCGCAACCAACGCGGTATCTGTAATTTTCATGTTCTCGTATAGGCGGGAAAGCGTATCGGAGTGAAAATCCACGTCGTCATCGCAAAATAGCAGGATGTTATTTATGGCTTTTTGCATGCCGAGGTTTCTGGCTGCGGTGGTTGACGGCGGGCTGAGCTTCAGGTGTAAAAAAGAAGAAGCCGCCGCGTCCGTCTGCGTCAGCATATCGGCATTTTTGCCGAAGGTCTCATCATTCGACTGATCGACGATAAGCAGCTGATCGGGAACGGCGTCGCCGGCGGCGATCGTCTCAAGTGTACGCAAAAGAGCCTGCGGGCGGTTCAAAGTCGGAATCACGATGCTGACCGGTATTGTCTTCGCCACCCGCATTCACCCCTTAAAGAGTAATATAGGTCATATTATACGGTTTTTTGCATGAATAATCAAGCGTTCAGCAGGACTTCGCAGTTGGTTCCGTAGAAAATATCCGCCCTGCCGGAGATGTATTCACACAGTTCCTTAAACTTTCCCCAGGTGTCGTTGTAGTCGAACTCGTAGCTGTGACCCCAGACGTAGAAAATCCGGTCGTCCGGCCACTCGCCCTCGACAAAATCACGGGCCGACTCAAACATTTTATCGAAATCCATGTGATAGACCGTCGGCTGAAAGCGGTAAAGATTATTTTGCCGTTCAAAGGAATCGTTGCAGGTGATCGTGCGGGCATATTTGAGCGGCGTGTTCTCGGCGATCACCGAGGCGACGAAATCGTTGTTATTGACGCCGCCGCAGGGATAGGCCATCCCGACGATCTCATACCCGACCGCATCTTCGAGCGCGCGGCGGTCGTCCTCGACCTGACGAATGATGTCAGGTTTTTCAAGGCCGGTCAGATTCGGGTGCGAAACCGTGTGAACAGCGACCTCGTGGCCCCGATAGATGCTCGCCACGTCGGCCGCCTGCACTTTATTGTGTATGGCCTCACCCATGCTGTTTTTGACTCTGCCTTCTTTTCCGAGCAGACCGGAATTTAGGTTAAAAGTCGCTTTCAGCCCGTATTTATTGAAAAGTTCAATCAAGCGGATGTCCTGCGTCACGCCGTCGTCGTAACTGAAAGTCACCGCTTTTTTCTTGCCGTCAAACATTTTTATTATACAACCTCGATTTCGTTGGGTGTCGGATACTTGGGCAGATTCTGGTCGGGGTGGTCGAGATAATAATAAGCCACCGACATAAAGTCATCGCGGCGCTCGAGATACCGCCCGTCGCTGCGCCAACCGAGGTCCTGCAAAGTCACGCGCATCTTCTTTTCGAAACGAATGGGATCGACAACGTGCCAACGATACAGCGAAAACCGCTGCTGGCAGTTATATAACCCGTCGGGCTTGATCACCTGAAACATGCCCGCGTACAGCCCCGAATAGGTCTGGTAGGCGCCGTTGAGGTCCCAGTTGTATGCCCCGCAGAAATAATCCTCGGTGCCGGTGCCGCAGATGGTCGGGAACTCGGTGTCGCCGTCCATAAAGAACTTGATCTCACCCTCGCCCCACCAGTTGCCCTCGCCGTTCAAACCGACCGCCATCGATGTGCCGATGAACTGACCTTTTCCGTTGATGCCATCAGCGACGAGATAATCCGCGCCCGCCGCCAGCGGTTTGGCTTGCCGGTACTGTGCGCAGAAATAGCCGCAGTTTTCGGGGATTTCGGTCAGGCAGTAGTTGATCTGGTAATAGCTTGTGGTCTTTTTGACGCCGGTGTTTTCGAGCGTCATGCGGAAGCCCTTGCGAAACGGCATCTCGAAATAGCAGTTAAAGCCGCGGTTCGGCGCGACCATGATCAAAGCCGAATTCAAAAACGGAAAACGCCCGGTCGCCGAGTCGATGTTATTGTTATAACCGAACGCGAAAAATGAGGGCAGCGGCGCCTCGACCGAGGGTTTTTCGCAGCCGTCCCAATAGACGCGGAAAATGAGCGACCGCTCCGAAGAGCCGGCAAACCAGATGCTCTGAATCATGCCCTCACCTTTGACATCGGCGATGGTCACGGTCTCACCGGGCTGCGCCTGAATCGCCGGGGAGATCTTGCGGCCTATGCCGAGTTCACGGGCGGGACCCGCGCCGATGCCGGTCTCGGCCATTCCGCCTTTTCCGGGTTCTCCCGTGGGGTTTTCCGCCGAGAGCGAACGGGTCTTTGCATGGTTCATCAAAGAGAGATTTGCGCCGAAATTTTGATTCTGCATATCAATTCCTCCGATTATATCGTTGTAAAAACTGCGAGAACGGAAACATTATACCATTGCGGATTTGTGCGGTCAATAAAAAAACGTAGTGTAGGGGCGAACTGCGTTCGCCCGTTTGATTTTATCGGTGTATCCGGCAAATGAACGCGGGCGAACGCAGTTCGCCCCTACCCCCACTCATCATAATACATTTATCACTTTCATTTTAATATATTCTATTTTGCTATTTGCAATTTTTAGTTCTTATGCCTCAACCCCGCCCGAAGCGACGGCGGTGACCAGCGAACCCAAATCGATTTCGGTGCCGCTCTTGGCAAAAGCCGTGCCGGTCGACGATTCCACCGTGACTTTCAATTCACCCACGCAGCCGCGCTTTCGCGCTTCCTCGACCGCCAGTTTTTCGGCGGCCTTTTTGGCGGCTGCAATCGCGTCTTCCAGTTTTCCGTGCGTTGTATTGCCTTTCGGGGTATGGACGGTGTAACTCGCCACGCCCGCCGTCGTGCGGTTCGGAGCGATCTCGACGGTCACTTTGGCGGAAATGTCCGCGATCACCGCGCCGATGGCGTTGGCGACCTCGGCGTTTTCGGGGATCACGCATTCCATCCCGAGCGCTTTGGCGGCTTCCGGCAAAAAGAGGTGTGTCGGTGCGCCGATGCCGACCAGCGAAGCGCCCGAACGGAACACTAAATCGAAAATCGGGTCGGCTTTCTGAATATTCCGGTTATTCCAGTTTTCCTCGATCAACTTGGTCAGCTGATCGCCTAAGCCGGATTTACGCAAAAACGGATAGCGGTTGGTCAGCAGCACGCGGGCGAGGTTTTGATAGAGCTTTTTCGCCACCAGTTCATAGACCTCGTCGGCGAATTTCTCGACGTTTTCCTCATTGTCGCGTTTGAGCGAGCAGCAGTCGATGAAATAGCGCGCACCCATGATGGATGCCTGTTTGTCGAAATTGGAAAAATCACCTTTGATGTGCATGGCGTCGGTCGGCGTGAATCCGCAGCGCATCACAATGCCCTCGGCCTCGAGCCGCTCGCTGCCGAGTTTGTAGGGATCAAGCTTGCCGCCGCCGATCATCACGGGACCGGCGCGCAGCAGCTCCATCAACTCCCACTCGGCGTCGGTATAATTCCTGCCCTGCGGCTCTTTGACCAGATATAAAAATTCGTGCAGCGGCTGTGCGCTGCCGCGTTTTTGTTCTTTCAAACGCCATAACTCGCCGGTAATCGACGGCCATCTTTTCGCCGCCGCACACAACGGCATCACACGCCGCGCGTTCAAGACCAATTCCCCGTCTTTTGCGGTAATCTCGCTGTCGCCGCCGAGGCCGAAGGTGTCGATAAACACGCCCTTGACCTGCGTATGCCAGTTGCCGATGCGAATTGTCCCGGAGGTCTCGGGCATACCGTTGCGCACCACCGAGATGTCGGTCGTCGTGCCGCCCATATCCACGATCAGGCAGTTGTCCCGCTCGGTCAGCCATTTTCCGCCGAAGACGCTCGCCGCAGGGCCGCTCAAAATTGTCTCAACCGGGTGCGAACGGGACAAATGCTCATTCATCAGGCCGCCGTCGCTGCGCACGATCATCTTGGGTAGATCCATTCCGCGTTTTTTAAGCGCTTTGCCGACCGCGTCCATAAATTCTTCCGCAACCGGAAGCAGCCGCGCGTTCAGCAGCGCCGTCGCGCCGCGTTCCATCACATTCAGACCGCTCGTCAGATCACTGGCAAGCACGATCGGAACATCATATTTTTCACCCAAAATCTCTTTGGCATTTTTTTCACAGACCGCGCCGTTGCGGATGGCGTTGCTCTCGACTACGCTGAGCGCGTCGGCATCGGAGAGCCACTGCCCTTCCAGTTCGAGCAGTTCGTCCCAGTTCGGCTCGTCGATCACTTTGCCGTCGAAGCTGCCGTGCGTATCGACGCACAGCACGTCCTCGTCGCGCAGCCCATAATATTTATCGGCCTCGATCCACTTCATAACCGCCTTGGTGCTGCCCATCAAAATCAGTTTCGCACGGCAGCCCTTGTCCTCGATGCAGGCGTTGGTAGCCAGTGTCGTGGATAATGAAACCAGTTTGAGTTTCTTTAAAAATTCCTGCGGCAGCTTATCGAGCGCTGCGCCGATGCAGGTCGTTAAATCCTCGCGCGTGGTCGGGGTCTTGACTTTCGCCAAAACCTTTTTGCTGTCAAAATCGTAAATCACGGCGTCCGTGTAGGTTCCGCCGGTATCGATGCCGAGTCCCAAATTCATAACGGCACCTCCCTTGACTTTCTATTGTAGCACAGCGATCAAAGGTTTCTATAAAAATATTTTGGTTTTTTGCAGAAAACGATTTTGACTATCCCGAGTGGTATAAGACCGCAAAGGGAAAAGAGGATTATTTATCTATGAGTAACATCTGCAAGGATATCGTTTATCGGAACGGTCAAGACCGTTCCCTACTTTTTATATTATAGGACGTGACGTCACTAAACCGTAGGGCGACCGTATGTAATCACCCCTAAAAACGACTTATATTGTTCTATGTGGAACAATTTAACAGTTACGCTTATATAAAAAATGGGATTACCTCAACAGTTTCCGAAAAAGACATACTTTAAATATTTTGCGGCGATATTTCGAAGATCGTAAATCGTCTCGATCGGCGTGGAACGGTGATCGTTCATTTTATAACGCGGGAAAAAGCGGCTTAAGTGTAAGGGGATTTCCGGATTGACCGAAGCCAGCCATTTCGCCTCGTCCTCGATCTCTTTCGGATCGTCGTTCAGGCCCGGGATGACCAGTGTCGTGACCTCGACGTGGCATTGTTGCGCCGAAAGCGCAATCGTCTGCTTCACGGTTTCAAAATCGCCTTTTACGAGGTCATAAAATTTCTGTGAAAACCCTTTGAGGTCAATATTCATCGCATCAATCAGCGGCAGCAGTTCGAGCAGCGGCTCTAGGCAGATCATGCCGTTGGTCACGAGCACGGTTTTTAATCCGTTTTCGCGCAGCAGCTTTGCGCAGTCGCGGACGTATTCGTACCAGATCAACGGCTCATTATAAGTAAATGCCAGCCCAATATTGCCCTCCGGTACGGCTCGTTTCGCCCGTTCGACCAGCATTTCGGGTGAAAAATACACCGTGTCGGCGTTTCGGTCGGCCATCGAGATTTCGCAGTTTTGGCAGAACGGACAGGCCAGATTGCAACCGTAACTGCCCGCCGACAGAATCATGCTGCCGGGGTAAAAACGGTAGAGCGGCTTTTTTTCAATCGGGTCGAGCGATAACGAGGTCAGACGCCCGTAGTTGCCGCAGACGATCTTCCCGTCCCGGTTCTCCCTAGCGCGGCAAAATCCTGTCCTGCCCTCGGGGATGTCGCAATGGTGCGGACAGAGACCGCAGATCATTTATGCCTCACCACCTCAAAGCGGGACAATTCCACCTTTTCGGCAGGTCGGATACCGGCTTTTTTCTTGGCGATGTCAATCTGATCGTACACCGTGTCCACACCTTCGAGGTCGGGCAGCAGCAGTCCGCGCCTGCCGCCGTTTTGCACGATGACCCCGTATTTTTTCACGTCGAGTTCATCGGGCGACTCGATTCTCTCCGGTGCGCCCAGCACGTCAACGCTGTAAACCAGATCGGGCAGTTCGTCGGGTTCGACCGGCTCGAAACGGGGATCATGCGCCGCCGCCGAGGTCCCGTTTTGCAGAATTTCCTCGGCAATGCTCGCGGTGGTCGGGGCAATCGTGCCGATGCAGCCGCGCAGCTGACCGTACTTTTTCAAAGAGACAAACACGCCCGCTT